>NZ_JADBTF010000144.1:0-8390 GCF_020246295.1 Microcystis sp. M090S1
AGTATTTCGACAATAAACCTTATTTTTGGACGGGAGGTTATTTCGTGGCTAGTTGTGGCGGCGTTACTGTCGAACAACTAAAAAAATACGTCGAGAACCAAAAAAACTCCCCGAAAGTGGAAACCCTACCGCGTTAGTTTCATTCTGGTCGCGATTCATCTCCCGTTAACTGCGTAGCGGTTTAACGGGAGTCCTCTCGCGACCTTGAGATAGACGATCTTCTTGAGAAAGAGCATCAATAACTTGTCAAAATGATAACAGTATCACAAATTTATTGTTTTTTTTCCAACATCTATAAAGATCAAGATAGAGCGATCCCGAAAGTATCTAGCCAAAGGCGAGCGCACTTTAGTTAACTAAAGGTTTACCATAGTAAGGTGGGCGATTTTTATACCACTTATTTTATTTATTGTGTATAATTGAGATGGTGACGACTAATTTTGAATGGGATGAAGATAAAGCTAAGATAAATCTGAGAAAACACGATATTTCTTTTAATGAGGCTAAAACTGTATTTGAAGATACCTATTCTTTGACTTTAGATGATCCTACTCATTCAATCTTAGAAGATCGTTTTTTGACAATTGGTTATTCTAGTCAAAACCGCTTGCTTTTAGTTGTTCATGCTGAAAGACAAGAAAACATCAGAATCATTAGTGCTAGGAGAGTAACTAAACATGAAAGAAAAATCTATGAACAAAGTAATGAATGATCCTATCAATGATGATGAAATGTTAGATGATTATTCTGAGGTTTTAACGGAGTCTCATTTAAAAAGTGCAGTCAGAGGAAAGTATGCTCGGTCTTTAGCAGATAAGGATGCTTCTACCGTTAAGATTATAGCAGAAAATGAAGAGAGATATGTTAACATGAAAACCATTGAAGTTGAAGCATTCGTTAACAATGAAGGTCAATTAACCGTACAAGTTCCCTCAAATTTAAAAGAAGGACAATATCATGCTGTATTGATTATAGAAGAACCCAAAAATGAAAATCAATGATCTTAGAATAGATAAAATCCCCAAAAAACACCCCCAATTACTTGGAGGCTTTTTCAGAAAAAATAACTGTCATTAACCTTCTGCTAATTTCAGATCCCGCAGGGTGCTAATATCCACTTGAATCGATGGCCCCATGGAGGAAGAAACGTAAACTGTACGCCAGTAACGCCCCTTGGCCCCGGAAGGCCGGTTTCTGTCCACCGTTTCCTGTAAAGCTTTCAAATTGACTAACAGATCCTCGGCACTAAAAGAAGCTTTACCAAATTGAACGTGAACGATACCGGTGCGATCAGCCCGGAATTCCAATTTACCCGCTTTAAACTCAGCGATTGCCCCCGTTAAATCCGTGGTTACGGTTCCCCCTTTCGGTGAAGGCATTAAACCCCGCGGACCGAGTTGACGACCTAATTTAGCCACTTTCGGCATCATATCGGGGGTGGCGATCAAAACCTCGAAATCCATCATCCCCTTGGCGATTTCTTCGATTAATTCTTCCGAACCAACGATATCGGCCCCGGCGTTGTTCGCTTCCTGTACCTTTTCCCCGCGAGTAATGACCGCTACTCGCACCGTGCGTCCGGTTCCTTTGGGTAAACTTACCGTTGTCCGCAGTTGTTGGTCGGTATATTTAGGATCGATACCTAAACGAATATGAGCTTCGGCGGTTTCGTCGAATTTCGCCGTCGCTAATTCCTTTAATAATGTCAGTGCCTCTAATGGCTCGTAGGCTTTATTTTCTACCTTAGCCTGGGCATCTCGCAAACGTCGTGAAACTTTTCTTACCATCTGATTTGTTGCTCCTTGGGTAATAACGAAGCTTAACTTCTCCCCGAAATAAGATTTAGTCTGAGATCTTGACACCCATATTTCTGGCCGTTCCCGCCACAATATTCATGGCCGCTTCGATGTCGTTAGCGTTAAGATCGGGCATTTTAGTCCGGGCGATTTCCCGTAATTGGTCGCGGGTAATGGTGGCGACAAATTTCTTGTTGGGTTCGTTGGAACCTCTTTCCACACCGGCCGCTTTGCGGATGAGAACGGAAGCGGGGGGAGTTTTGAGGACAAAGGTAAAACTACGATCCTCAAAAACGGAGATTTCCACAGGGATGATCATCCCAGCCTGATCGGCGGTTTTAGCGTTGTAATCTTTACAAAACGCCATAATATTCACCCCGTGTTGACCTAAAGCAGGACCCACGGGAGGAGCAGGGTTAGCCTTACCAGCAGGTAAAGCTAGTTTAATAATTGCGACGACTTTTTTAGCCATGATTTAGTTTTGTTTTTCGACTTGATTAAATTCCAATTCGACCGGGGTATCCCGACCAAAAATGGAGAGCAGGGCCTTGAGTTTGCCGCGCTCGGGACTAACTTCGATCACTTCCCCTTCAAAGTCCTTAAATGGACCAGATAGAACCAAGATTTGATCGCCAACTTCCATATTGATTTTGACGACGGGTTCTTGAATCTGAGCTTGTTTGAAGATGCGATCGACTTCTGACATACTCAAGGGTAGCGGGGTGACGTGACCGCGGCCGCGTCCGTAGTGGCGCTTTTGTTCGGCCCCGACAAAATTGATCACGTGGGGGGTGTTTTTTACCACCTGCCAAGCGTCATCATCCATGATCATTTTGATCAGGACATAACCGGGGAAGACTTTTTCCTCACCATGTTGCCGTGAACCATCCTTGCGGACTTTGACGGTGGCCGCTTGGGGAATCTGGACTTGCAGAATGCGATCGGCCACATCGAGGGTGTGGATGCGCTGTTCCAAATTAGCTTTGACCCGTTTCTCACAACCAGAAGCCACCTGCACGGCATACCAACGGGGTTTTTTCGGTAGGTTGCTGAGATTGACTTCTTCGGGAAACTGTTCTTCTTCTAGACTCATGGGAACACCTTCCCCGCACCCCAGGCAAAGAATTTATCAATCAGATAGATGAGAGTGGCTACCAAAGTCACCATTAACATCACGGCCGCTGATTCACTCAAAAGTTGCTGACGGGAAGGCCAGACGACTTTGGCGAGTTCTTCTTTGGTTTCATTGACGAATTCCTTGACCTGAAAGGAGCTTCCCTCTTTCTTGTCGCTCGTGTCTTTTTCTAGGGTTTCTTTTTTGGCCACGATCGCTACTCCTTAAAATGATACTCAAGCTATCCTTAACTTATCATTTTCACCGGACAACCCACACTAACCCCCAGACATTTAGATCATGTCCTTTGCAGTTATCGGCTTGGTGATTACCAAACGCGCCCTGGAGGACTTGAACCCCCGACATCAGGTTTTGGAGACCTGCGTTCTACCAACTGAACTAAGAGCGCCCATTCGCTAAACTATTTGGCTTTTTTAAGGCCTTTATTTATTATAGCGTAGTTGTTGGCGATTGAGCAACTTTCTTGGTTAGGCTGTCGCCGGAAAATTTTTAGAGAGGGCGATCAAAACGTTCTTGTACCCTGGTGGCTTTGCCAACCCGATCGCGCAGATAGTAGAGTTTCGCCCGACGTACTTTACCACGACGGATGATCTTGAGACTGGCAACCCGCGGCGAGTGGAGCAGGAAGACTCTTTCTACTCCCACACCCTGGAAGACTTTGCGTACTGTAATCGTTTCGTTGATACCGCCATGGCGTTTGGCGATGACAATGCCCTCGTAGGGCTGAATCCGCTCTTTATCTCCTTCAACGATTCGCACCCCTACCCGGATCGTGTCACCGACATGGATAATGGGCAGATCGCTCTTGAGATACTCGGCTTCGATTGATTTGATAATCTCTTCCGTTTTCATCGGCTTTCGTAAAACTGACAGTTTTCCATCATACCATATTTTTTGAGTAAAAAGCAATAGCTATTAGCTTTCCTAACACTGAGCGTTGCTGACTTGCCGATGCTGTCACCAGATGTTAGGCTGATTGTCCCGGATTACGGTCATTATCAACTGGGAAGGCTCTTGCCATTAACTGCCACTCTAGATCTAGAGACGGTAATAAGCACATCTCTAGAGAATTTCTCTAATCCCTAATTAACTTCTCGAACCGCGATAAATGCGATCAGCTTGGGAGGGGTCTAAATAATTATAGCCCGGTTTTTGGGTTGAGGAGCCATTCTTTTTCGCCACAGTATTAACCGCAGGAGTGGCTTTTTTTACGTCCGCATTAGTCCGGATATAATCCTCAGAAATCTTGAAGGGATGACTATTGGGAAGGTGACGACTAGGGGGTAAATTGTCTTCTGGTTCGGGATGGGTAATTTTACTATGGGGAGCGACAAAATCGTGTAGGATGGGATCATAGGCGAAAATTTCGCCGGTTTCAATCCGAAAAATCCAACCGTGTAGGGACAATTTACCCTGATGTAATCGGGAACGAATAATTGGATAGGTTTGCAAATTACTTAACTGATTGAGAACATTTTCTGCTACTGTCACCTCGATCAGTTCTTCTCCTTTTAGTTCTTTGTAATTATCCTTAACTAAACGTCGAGTAGCTTCTGCTTGCTTTAACCAATCGTAAACTAAAGGCATTTCATCGGCCAGACTCTGCAATTTTAATAAACCTTTCATCGCTCCACAATGGGAGTGACCGCAGATAATCACTTGCTCGATGCCGAGAGCGTTGATAGCATATTCTATAGATGCAGCTTCACCACCATTGGTTGCCCCGTAGGGAGGAATTATATTTCCCGCATTACGAATTACGAATAATTCCCCCACCTCCGCTTGGGTAATTAGGTTAGGATCGATCCTGGAATCGGAACAGGTAATAAACAGGATTCTCGGTTTTTGTCCGTGGGAGAGTTGCTCAAATAATTGCCGATGTTCATCAAAATAACCACTCTGGAACCTTTCTAGTCCCTGTAGGAGTTTCTTCATAATAATTCTTCTAGTTTAGTTTGATCGCTATTTAGTTGATCCTTTCACCATTATCGGGCATGAGATAACAGCAATGCAACCGGCCTGATTAGCGATCGCTATCGGCGGCGAGATTGGTTATATCTTGTTAAGATAAGATACAAACTGTATCTAAGCAAATTTTATTTTATGGAAACTGCAACAATTTTGGGTGTTTCGATCGCTGCCGCTTTGGTAGGAATTACCGCTTTAGCTCTTTATACCGCTTTTGGTCCGCCAGCAGCAGAATTAAGCGATCCTTTTGAAGATCACGAAGATTAATTCTTTAATAACCATGTGGCTATCTGCCAAGGAGAAAGTTGCTCAACAGGATCGATCGCTCTTTCTAAACCGTCGATCGATTCTTTTATTGTTAATTGTAATTGATTTTGCCAATCAATAACAGCGTTTTCTCCCTGACATTCATAAACGCGCATTACCCAACTCCGAGCGGATGTTTCACTTTGTTTGAAACTCATTAAAATTAAGTTATCGGCCGATAATTTTAACCATTGTGCCACGGGTGGCAACTGGGTTGATCGAGAAGAATTAGTAATAAAAATAACGGTGACAGGTAAGTTTAACTGCCAAGCGTGATGGACAGTTTTCGCCGTTTTCCAGTTACCTTGATGGGGATATATTGCATAGGTAAATTCTTGTTTCCCCAGATCCGCCTCGGGATCGGGCCATCGGGGACTTCTCAACAGAGTTAATCGCAGTTGCCGGTTAGTAGCATCATAGCCATATTTATTATTATTTAAAATACTCACCCCGTAGTTTGCCTCTGTATCGGTTAAATCCGCCCATTTATGACCGTAAACTTCCCATTTTGGTGATTCTGGTTCGTGGGAACGCTCGATCGCACCACAGGCAATTTCATAGGTGGTAAAATCGCTGTTTAGGGTGAGAGGAAAAGCGGTTTTTACTAAAGTATGTTCTTGCTGCCAATTAACAATAGTTTTAATCTGGAGAATAGGAGAATCTTTTTCTAAGATATAATCTTGACAAAATTCCGAATCAGCTAAACTTCTGATCACGCGAATCTGCCAGCGCAAGGGACCACATTCTAAGCATTCGATCGATTTTAATACTGTTTTAGATAAGGGATATTGTTGATAATTCGGATCGATATTCCAAGCGTCCCAATATTGCCCTTGATCTTTAAATCCCTGTAATTGGTTCCCCGCAGCTTGCAGGATTTCTTTTTGATTAATTATATCAAATATACTATCTATATCCCCCGTTTCCGAGTTAATAGTAACTTTAAGCAAGCCATTATCTAAAATAAATTGGCAGTTAGTTAAATTTTTCTCGGTTGCTTGCTGATTGGCAACTAACCAAAATAACTTATAACCCACAGCAGGAATATTTTCAGCGATAAATAACAGTTGATTGTCGTGGGATAATTGCGAAGGACAGAGACAATTATTTAAGTCATAAACCGAGCAATTTACAGATTCTATAGCTAAAGAGATAACCTGGGATATTTCCCAGTTAAGAGAATTAAAAACTAGAAAAGGTTTTGCTTGAGGATGGGGGGGATTAGGTAAATTAATTTGAGTGGCAATTGCTTGTAAAGCTTGATCTAAAATTGCTTCACCTGTGGTGATAACTTGCTGCCATAACTGATTGGCATCCCTAAAGACTTCGGGTATAGAAGTACCAGGCAGTATATCGTGAAACTGATTTAATAAAACCTTTTTCCATGCCGATTCTATCTCAACTTTCGGATAGGGAATCTCTAGTAAGATATTAGCCAGAGAAGACCATAATTCTCCTTGATACAAGAGGATTTCACAGTAACGATTATAGGCCTTTTGGTCAGCGTGGGTAGTATAACAACCGCGATGGAATTCTAGATATAATTCATCATCCCAGATAGGGAGATTACTTGTCTCCAGACTGTTCAGATAAGTTGTTGCTTGGCTAAATTTTAACTGGGGGAAAAAAGGAGATTTTTGCCAACGTTGGGCCACCTCTAACATATCACGAGTCGGACCGCCGCCATGGTCGCCAACACCTGGCAGCCAAAAAATATCTTTTAATCCGGTTTGCCGTTCCCAATTGAGAGCATGATCGGTCATAATAATTGGATTAGTATCCATAACTCCGGCAACATTGGGAGGAGACATTAGGGAAAGAATTTTACTGCCATCGGGAGATTGCCACCAGAAAAAACCGTGGGGAAATTTAGTCGTATCATTCCAATGTAGTTTCCCGGTTACAAAATATTTTATGCCAAAGGATTTAAGAATTTGCGGCAATTGGTAGGGAAACCCAAAGGTATCCGGTAGCCAAGCAGTTTCAGTGATTTGTCCAAATTTTTCTTGAAAATATTTTTGTCCATAAAGTAGTTGTCGAAATAGGGATTCCCCAGAAATTAAATTGACTTCTGGTTCTACCCACATCCCGCCCAAAAGTTCCCAAGATTGCCCTTTATATGCCTCTAGAATTGCTTGAAACAGGTCAGGATGATGTTTTCCTATCCAGTCGTAAATTAGGGGGCTAGAATGACCAAATATGAGGGCAGGAAAATCTTTTTGGAGGTTTAAAACCGAGATAAAAGTGTTTTTTGCCACTTGCCAAGTTTCTGCCAACGGCCACAACCAAGCCAGATCCAAATGTGCGTGGCCGAGAAGATGAAAACTGCGTTCTTTGAGAGGTTTAGCGAGGGTTTGCAGGGATTGACGAATTGATTCTAGGGAGCGATTAAATTTATCTTTGTTGGTGACATTATCCCAGTCAATATTATCGAGAGTAGCGGTAAAAGCCGCTAAGTTTTCAGGATAAAAAGTTTGCAGATAATTATGGAGAATGGTTAATTCATCAGCAACAAAACTAGGATCGATAGCTTGGCTATATTCATAGATTAACTGCGATTTCATCAAACCACCAATATCATGATTGGGACTGACTAAACGGAGAGTAACAAGGATTTCTTGACCAGTAGAGACCGAGTTAGAAAGTAAAATGCACGTGGAAGAATCAAAGAGGTCTCCTGCTTGGATAAATTGATTATTAACATAAATTTTGACATCTTCCGCCCACCAAGTTAAGATTAATCTCAGTTCCATTCCCTCTAAAGGATAACCGGCTAAATGTTCGGGGACAATAATTTTTTGAGTTAGATATTGGATTTGTCTGCCGGCCGGCCAAATAATGTATTGTTTTTCATTGAGGGTGACGGGTTGAATTGGTTTTCCCGCTGCTGTAGCGATAAACCAATTTTTCTGAACATCTCTGCGGGTGAGGTGAGACAGTTTAGCGATGTTGTCGAGGGGAGACATGAGCCAACAAATAAGTTAATTTTGACTATTTTAGGCGATCGATGTCTAATTGGGCTAGGGGAGAACTTCTGTTAACGCAATAGTTAGTAAAAGTATAGTCAAATATAGACAGACTGAATTCCATTTCAGAAATTCCCTTCACTTTTACTTCGAGAGATTGATTCTCCTTGGGTGAACTACGCACCTCTCTATCCCATAGCGGTTAAACGCATTTGGGAA
>NZ_JADBTF010000145.1:0-5126 GCF_020246295.1 Microcystis sp. M090S1
AACTTTAAACTCTAAGACAAACATTTTACGCAGGGGGGACTTAGACAAAATCAGTATAGCACAATAAAAGTTAAGTTAACAAGATATAGTTTAAAAAGCCGTCCTAAAAGGACGGGGCTTTAACCCAAAATTTCGGTAAACTTACGGGTAATCAGCGATAAAGACATTTTAACTAAACTCCTACTTTCTCTTTATTCTATCTGGACAGCCTTGCAAGGGGGGAATTATCGGTATCTAAACCATTAATCGGGGGGATAAACTAACTTTTTGGGGACTTGTACTGATTCTTCGGGAAAAATCAGCGCTTGCCATGGCGACAAAACCGCTAGAGCTAACGTCTAGAAAGCTGGGGTCGGATCGAAACTGCCCCAAAAAAGCTACTATAGGTCAGTTGTCGATGTTAAAAAAAATAGCCGTTCCCCTCAGGAACATTAAGTCGAGAAATTTTATGGTTAAGCGAAAACAGCCTTATAGTTTAATTTATCTGCTCACTCTGGTGATCGGTTTGGTGATTGCGATCGCACCTGACGGACAAGCACAAACCCCCGACTCTAACACTCCCACCAGCGATCCTAACGAATTAAAACCCTTAAATCAAGCCGATAGTGTCCTGAGTCTTCAGGGGGGACAACGTTTAGTGGAAGAAGCGAACGCAGCTATTAATGCCGCTAAATACGATGTCGCTGTGGACAAACTCAATCAAGCGCGCCGGATTTTTAACCAACTATCTAACTATCATCTGCAATTAGCTAATAGTTTCTCAGGAATTGACCCGAAAGTATTCGATTCTCAGCGTCAAAGTGCTTTAAACACGGGACAAATGCGGGATGAAGCCACCTATCAGCTTGCTTTGGTCCATAGGGCGCAAAATCAGCCAGAATTGGCGGTTCCTTTGTTAATTCAGGTGATTCAATCCCAAAACCCCACCAGTGAATTAGGACAAAAAAGCTATCAACAACTCTACGAGATGGGATTTGTCAGTACACCCATCTCCGCACCGACTCCCACCTCCGCAACTCCTAACAACTCCCCCCCACAGCAGTAAATTTTGTCCCTATTGACGAGCTTTCGGTAAAAATGGGATCAGAGTATCTTTAATTTTTTTGAGGAGTTACGATGGTTGACTTTCGCCAAGTAGAAGCGATGATTCAAGAACAAATCCCCGATGCACAAGTGATGATTCGGGATTTGACGGGAGGTGGCGATCATTTGGAAGCGGTGGTTATTTCCGGCGAATTTGCCGGCAAAACCCGCGTTAAACAGCATCAAATGGTTTATGGCGCTTTACAATCGGCACTGGCTACCGAAGCCATCCATGCTTTGGCATTAAAAACCTACACTCCCGACAGTTGGGCAGCAGAAAAATAACAATTATCAGTTATCAGTTATCAGTTATCACTTATCAGTTATCAGTTATCAGTTATCAGTTATCAGTTATCAGTTATCAGTTATCAGTTAGTTTTTTTCTGGTTTTCTTTGTGGCTAATTATCTTCACACAACACAGTCTAATTTAATTACTCATGGTTAGTAACCCATGCAGGCGTTGGGTTTCATGCTTCAACCCAACCTACGTTCATCTTATATTTAATTCCACCCACCCACTTAATTTAATGACTCATGGTTAGTCCTTTACTGGAACCCTTTCGAGAAGCCTATCGCAATTTGGAACTTTTACCCCTGCGATCGGATAAAGAATTACAGCGTTTTGCTGTCAAATACGGCACAGAAATTATCGAAGAATTAGAACAATTGGTCGAAGATAGTCCTTCGGAAGACGGAAAAATTATTCTAGCAGGACATCGGGGTTGTGGTAAGTCAACCCTGCTCTACGAATTTAAAAGAAAGTTAGATGATCGCTATTTTGTTGTTTTCTTCTCGATCTCAGACATGATCGAAATGTCAGACGTAAATCATGTTAATATTTTATTCTCGATCGCCGTTCAGATGATGTCAGAAGCGGAAGCCCAAAATTTAACTATTAAAGATTCTATTAAAAAAAGCTTTTATCAATGGTTTGCCGAACAAATCCGCACCGAAACCAATCAAGCAGATGCCACTCTCGAAACGGGTTTTAACTTTTCTGCTTTACTAGCTCACATTAAAGGAATTCTCAAGATTAATTCGACTATTCGTCAGGAAATCAAACAAAAATATGAGCGGAGAATTACTGATTTAGTTGCCCAAATTAACATTATAGCCAGTGCGATCGAGTCCCAAAGTCAGAAAAAAATCTTAGTAATTGTTGATGACATTGATAAAATTGACTTAGCACAGGTAAGGGATATTTTTCAATCCCATATTAAAGCGATTATGTTGCCCGGTTTTCGGATTATTATGACTATTCCGATCGCCGCTTTAAGAGAAGTAGCTTTAAAGGCAACTCTCCAAACAGAAACTAATGATCAGATCGTACAAATGCCTGTATATAAACTCTTTAAACAGGGAGACATTAATTCACCTAATGCTATACCCGATCCGCAAATTATTGCTACTTTAACAGAGATTATCACTAAGCGCATCGATTCCGCTTTAATCGATCCTGACACCCTCGAAAAAATTTGTCTTTATAGTGGGGGAGTATTACGAGAATTAATTCGCATTACTAATGATTGCTGTCGGGTTTGTTTGCGATCGGTTCGTCGTTATCCCGATGATAATACCCTAAAAATTAATCAAGCTGTTTTAGAACAATCAATCACAGAACTTAGTCTCGATTTTGCTGAAAGTATCGGTACAGCAGATGAGGAAATTATTAAAACTGTTTATGAAAAGTCAAAACCGAAGGATCTCAAGGATCAAAATTTTCTAGATCTGCTGCATGGTTTATATATTTTGGAATACCGCAATGGCGATCTCTGGTATAACGTGCATCCGATTGTGGTTGAGTTAATGAAAAAAAGAGGAACAATTTGAATGGGATAAGTAAGTAGTTATAATTAAATTGAAGATGGATCCCCCCTGCCCCCCTTGATAAGGGGGGTGCCGATAGGCGGGGGGATCCCCCTTGATAAGGGGGGTGCGGATCACTCCTTGATCCCCCCTTGATAAGGGGGGTGCGGATCACCCCTTGATCCGTAGGGTTGATTCATGAATCAACCCTACCTAATGGGGGTATCTGACAGTTTTTAACATTTATCCACTTATTATGAATAATGAAACATCTTCAATTATTGACCAAAATGAAAGAGAATACGAGGGTTTAATCGTCTCTCTAGAGGCAAATCGAGAGAGATTAAATATATTAATTTGTGTGTGTGATCAGGAAAAATTGCGAGAAGAAATCATCGATCGCTATAGCAAAGAATTAGAACCAGCAATCCCTTGTTATCGGATTGATTTAGATCAAAAAGAACCGAGTTTAAGAGCAGCCATTGCTAGTTTAGTCTCCAGAAAACCGGAGTTACTACAAAGCAAAAATGCTGTGATCACAACCACAGGAGTGGAAAAATTACACTCGATCTCGCGTAGCGAGCGCGTTGCGACCGAATGGCAACAGGAAAAATCGGAACTAGATAAATTTTTTGGTTATCTGCAATGGACAAGGGAAGGATTGCGAGAATTTCCCTATTCCATCGTTCTTTGGGTAACAAGCACAGTGGAAGTAAATTTACGCAAAAAGTCCCCCGATTTTTGGAGTTGGAGAAAAGGAGTTTTTCGCTTTATTTCTCCTCCAAGTAACTTTTTACCTTCTCAGGAATTTTTACCAATTTTACAATCTTTTGACGAAATTACTATAGATAAAGATATTCCTTCAATCTCTAAGGAAGACTTGTTAGAACTAATCGAGCAAATCGAGGTAAATAAAGGCAAAAAAGAGCCAAGACTAGCGAGTTTATATGCCAGTTTAGCTAAGATTTATAACCTTCGTTTATCAAATCTGCCATTGTCAGATTATCGTCAGGAACAACAGCTTGCGATCGAGTATTATCAAAAGGCGATCAATTTACAAAAAGAGTTAAATCTAGAACTTGATTTAGTTGCGAGTCTCGACTCATTGGCAGATATTTATTATTCCAGAGGAGAATACCAAAAAGCGATCAAAAGTTGTCAACAGTCCTTAGCAATCAAAGGAGAAATGGGTGATCGGGTGGGTGAAGCGAAATCCTACATAGGTTTAGGCAATCTTTACAGTTCCCTAAGAGAATACCAAAAAGCGATCGAGTTTTACCAACAGTCCTTAGCAATCTTTCAGGAAATTGATGATATAAGGGGAGTAGCGTATTGTTACAATAATTTGGGCAATATTTACAATTACCTAGGAGAATACCAAAAAGCGATCGAGTTTCATCAACAATCCTTAGCAATCAAACGGGAAATCTCTGATATAACAGGAGAAGCTTATTCCTATCTAGGTTTGGGGAATGTTTACGATTCCCTAGGAGAATACCAAAAAGCGATCGAGTTTTATCAACAGTCCTTAGAAATCTTTCAGGAAATGGGGTATATCATAGGAGAACCAAAGACTCTGTTTAATCTGGGACTTACCTACTATAAACTCGATCGTATATCGGAAGCGAAAGAAGCATTTCTTCAGTCGCGGGAATTATTTCAAGCATTGGGGTTAGCAGGATATGTTCAATATTGTGATCAGGCAATTCGGAGATTATAATTACCCAGTTGCGATCGTGTAAAAATTTGTTGCTTCCCCCTTGACTTTTGCTTGTTTTAATGCTATGAATTACTGGACTTGATTGCTCATCTCACCCGATTTTAAGCCAAAACTGGTTAAAAACCGCCATAACGTTCCTCTAACCAGGGATCACCTCGTCGATGGTAGCCATTACGTTCCCAGAAACCCGATTGCTCTCGATCGAGAAATTCTAAGCCATTAATCCATTTAGAACTTTTCCAAGCGTAGAGATGGGGGACAACTAAGCGCAGCGGACCACCGTGGTCGGGGGGTAAAGGTTGACCAAACAGTTGAAAAGCGAAAAAATTATCCTCGTGCAGGAATTCCTCTAGGGTGAGGTTGGTGGTATAATCCCCGTAACAGTGTTGCTTGACATCCTCACCGCCGTAAACGGACGGTGATTCCCAAACCTCACGATTTGGGTTTCTGCTTCTTTCCCGAAGGATTTTTCGCACCTGCCTTAACAGATTTACTCTGTTCTGGTCTTATGGTCGC
>NZ_JADBTF010000146.1:0-4217 GCF_020246295.1 Microcystis sp. M090S1
AATAAAAATAATCTCCTGACTTGAAAGAGGGTGTGGGGAAGTGGGAAAGTGGGGAAGTGGGGAGATGGGGAAGCTGTCTCATCACCCTATCACCCCAAAACCCTATCACCCTATCTCCTCCTGAATACTGAATACTGACTCCACCAAGAAACTTTTTCACTAAACCCTAATTATTCGCTAAAGAGATAATTGCTGCGATCGCTAACTGGCCAATCTTGATTTTCTCCACCGATAATTAAACGTTTAATATCGACAAAATCCTTACTTAATTGGGTCAAGGCATTGATTAAAATATCTAAAGCAATAAGATCGCTAGTACCAAGGTCAAACCAACAACGTCCCCAAGTACCTAAGTATTCAAAATCGGTCATATTGTGCATCGGTGACATAAAGGCATTTTCGGCCATATCTGGATCGTATTCCATATAACTAATATCGACTCCCACCTCCTGTACCTGTAGGTTTTCGGCATTGAAAGCTCCTAATTTACCCAAATAAAACCAAGAGGCAAAAACTTCTTCTACATATTGCTGTTCCATATTCGAGGGAACCGTCGAAAATTCCAGCCAAAACCAGACATCAAAAGGATTAAATTCGCGAAATTGCACTTCCATGTTTTTAAAGGTAAAAAGTAAAAAAGAGGTTGGGTGTTAGGGTGTTGGGGGTTCGCAGTTCGGAGTCAAGAGTCAGGAACTCACCGTTCGCTTATTTTAAACTTAGGGAGCTTCGATAAATGAGGCTAACTGCTTTCTGTACAAGGCTTTTAGCCGACTAAGTGGGGAGCGAGGGACTATTTTGGGCAGTCATCTTCGCTGTGCCTGGGCATCGCTACAAAAACGAAGCAATTGTGATTTTAAGTAGGTTAGTTGGCACACTGCGAAGCGGCTCCCTTCGAGATCGCCTTGGATTAATTTTCTCCAAGTTAACCACCGCTAGGTCTTCTGAAAACTTTATGCTGTAAGCTTTTTTCGCCATGATAATAAGGTCGAGTTCAAAAATTTGAGCGAACGGTGAGAAGAGCAATATGCTGTAGGAACGGTTAAGTCTAAGATTTTTCAACCTAGACCAAGTTTCAATGCTTTTTAAAACTATGACAAACAATCCAGAAGATAAGCAATCTATTCATTTAGATCCTAAATGTTTCTCTATGAAATCGACTAGGGTTGCTTTCGGAACAGCACCTATTATCTGATCGACCTTTTGACCCTTTTTGAAGAGTATCAGAGTGGGAACGCTGCGAATGTTATACTGACTAGCAGTTCGCGGATTTTCATCTGCGTTCACTTTGACAACCTTTACGCGACCTGCATATTGTTCAGCAATCTCATCCACGACTGGTGCAACCATACGACAGTGACTACACCAAGGTACATAAAATTCAACCAGAACAAAAGTATTACTTTCCAAAACTTCTTCGGCAAAGGTTTTGTCAGTAATTGGTGTAACTTGAGCAGATGCTTGACTACCCCATCCATTCAAGCCAAGAATTAGCGTAATTGTAACTAAAAAATAGGCTATGATTTTGGTTATTTGCTCGTTATTAATCATAGAAATATTAGCTCCCTGATTGTCTTTAGTCGAACTACTCATTTTCCTGTTCTCCTCTTCAGCACTAATGTAACCAAATATGTATCTGAATCTGCCCTCACTAGGACATGGAATAATAAGATATTACACCTAATCCTATCTCACCGTTCGCTTATTTTAAACTTAGGGAGCTTCAATAAATGAGGCTAACTGCTTTCTGTGCAAGGCTTTTAACCGATTAAGCGGGGAGCGAGGAACTATTTTGGGCGGTCAGCTTCGCTGTGCCCGCGGCATCGCTACGAAAACGAAGCAGTTATGATTTTAAGTAGGTTAGTTGGCACATTGCGAAGCAGATCCCTTCGAGATCACCTTGTATTAATTTTCTCGAAGTTAACCACCGCTAGGTCTTCTGAAAACCTTATGTTGTAAGCTTTTTTGCCATGATAATAAGGTGGAGTTCAAAAATTTGAGCGAACGGTGAGTCAGGAGATTGCGTTTTATTTGTTCTCCCCATTTCCCCATCTCCCCACTTCCCCTATCCCCTAACTCCTATTCTGTAATTTCCAGAGAAAACTAGCGAGGAGATTGGTGATAATATGAGCGAGGATCGGGATTAATAAATTACCGGTGATGATGACGGTATAACCGAGGGCAAAACCGACAACAGTTGCCCAGATAACATAGGGCCATTGTTGGGAACCGCTAAAATGGAGGATACCAAAAATTAGACTAGAAACGGTTAAACCAAAGATATTTAAGCCCAAAGCCGGCAAAATCACCCCGCGAAATAATAATTCTTCACTTAACCCCGGCAGTAATCCAACCCAAATTAAATCGGGCCAAGCTAAAGGTTTAATGACTAATTCTAAGTAAGCGTTAGCACTATGGCGATAACTAGACCAAAAACGATAGAGAAGCCCACTAATTCCACTAATTGCCCCCGCTAAGGCTAATCCGAACAGGAAATCCGGGAGAGTCAAGCGAATTGCGGGAATAGCGATCGCACCGAAATATTGCCAAACTTTGGCGACTACCAGCAAGATAATCGCCGTTACCGCCATAATGGTGAGGACTTGTGTGCGTGTCAGGGTATCAAATTCGGAATTAGGGGAATTAGTCACGGATTCTCGGATAAACAGCGTAAAGAGTGTAAATTAGGGCGAAGAGATGCTAGGCTAACCCCTGCCCGTTGACAAACGATCGCACCGATCGCCTCTGTATATGAGTGTACCCTAATTGCTTTCACCCCTAGGGGTTCCGGGGCCACCTTCATTCTTGTACTATTTTCCTCGACAGCAATCAGTACAGGTTTTTCTTGACAAAAACTCAGAACTGTGCTACAGCCGCAGGCACTGGCGGGAACGATCAGCGCGTCCACCTCCCGGCTCCAAATAGCATCGGGACTGGGCTGCTTGACCAATTGGGGGGCGCGACTTAAACCCACCAAAACGCAGGGTAAAAAAGTATAACCGATTTCTTCGGCCGCGGCCTTGGGGGAAAGTTGCGGATCGAGGGGCAGCGGACTTAAAGCGGGAGCGTGGGCCGCCGGTATTTGGAATTGTCGGACCACCAGATGGGAAATCACCGCTTCGGCCCCGGCAAGGGGATCCACCCCCTGACCATGGCGATAATTAGCCAGGGCAATGCTATCGGGATCGTCGGGAAAACGGGCAACAATGGCGATCGCTTCCGCCCGGCCCTGGTTAATCAGTTTTTCTGCCCCCCGCAGCAAGCTGTCGGGATTGCCAATTGTTCCCCAACTGGCCCCAGAGGCTGCCTCTCGCAACTGCACATTTAAGGGGGCATCGGTGATAACGTAATCGGTGAGATCTAAGCCCAGGGTAGCCCGGACAGCATCGGCAGCCTGAAGGTGTCTTTGCAAGAGGTCAAATTCAATGGCGCGATCGAATAGTAACCCGATGCGATTTTGATGGACGGGACTTAATCCCCAATCCCCCCGGGCAAAACGATCTAAAGCGTAACCCTCCACATAATAGGTGTTGTCCAGAGGCCAGTACAGTTGTGCGCCGTTGAGGACATTGGGATGGGTAATTAGGCGATCGCAAACTTTGGCGATCGCTTTGGCCACGGGAATGCCATCCCCAGCATAACCGCCAATCGCTGCCCCGATGCCGGTGGGAATAATTAGTACGGCGGTATAGGGACGGGAATTCACGAGGCAGTGGTGACAATCGCTTCGACTTTTACCTGATTATTCTCGCTATCCACTTCTGTGATTGCCCAACGCAAGGGTTCACCGCGTTTGGCCAATTCTTTTTCGATTTCTTGCTGCAGTTGTTGCGGGGTTTCCTGTAGGTCGATTTCGGCACTAATAAAGTGAGTGGTCATGGGGATTGTCTGGGATAGTTATCCCCTCAGTTTATCAAGATTTTGCCCTCTTGCGCTGGCTTATCGGCTCTCTTGGGTTTGGTGGGTAAAATGTGTTCTAAGATACAGTCCTGCTGGCGAGGGAGTGGAACGAACCACAAAGACACAAAGGACACAAAGATTGATCGCGTGCATCTCATTTTTGTAAATCTACTAAGTTGAGATTTTTAAGGGGAAACTCCAGGCTAAAATTGGGCGTTACTTTCGATTTTATTACTCAATCCAAGCTTTTGGGGGGTTCTACCCCCCAAACCCCTAGGGCTGTTTCATTCTCCCATCAGAATATCAAAAGTAAAAGCGAT
>NZ_JADBTF010000147.1:0-6963 GCF_020246295.1 Microcystis sp. M090S1
TTGATCAATTTTTCCTTTGAGTTTGTATGCTTGCATGATGTTTTTTATGATACTCTGTTTTTATATCATATCATAGTCAACAAAATTCACTCTAAATTTGGGTTTAAATTATGATAACTACATTCATTGAACGAGAAGCAGAACCAATTTTAATTAGTGACTTAACCTGGAGAGAATTTAAAGCTGTTGAACAGCTAATCGATCGCCCAGGGTTAAGGTTATCTTTTTTAGATGGAGTTTTGGAGATTAGAAAAATGCCAGGGAAAAAACACGAAACCATCAAAGAACGTATTGGTGCTTTACTAGAAATTTATTTAGAATTTTTGGGATTAGATTTTACTCCTACTGGTTCTGTCACCTTAGAAAATGAATTTGAAAAGGTTAAAAGAGAAGGTGATAAATCCTATGAGTTGGGAGCAAATAGAAAACATCCTGATTTAGTGATTGAGGTGGTTGTTAGTAGTGGAGGAATTAATAAACTGGAAGCATACAAACGGTTACAAATCCCTGAAGTTTGGTTTTGGATGAATGATGAGTTATTGTTTTATAGTTTAGGAAATGAGGTATATGAGGCTGTTAGTAAATCGCAACTTTTACCGAGTTTAGATGTAGGTTTATTGATGCGTTGTATTAGTATAGAAAATCATGCTCAAGCACTGCGGGAATTTAGAGCAGGGATAAAAGTTATTGAATCAACATAACAATATAAAATGGTGATTTTTTCCGCCTATCTAAAGATTATGGGTTAACTTAAGAGTTGCAGAATGCCGAGAATTAAATTCTCAATATTCTATCAAAAGGGAACAAGTTTTTAACCGTTTCATCGCCTCCGTATTATTAGAAGAAAGACGAGCAGGTAATACTAAATCCGTTGAGTATATGTTACATATCAGGATAGGCAAGAGGCAAAAGGAGGAATAGATAATCAGTCTTTAATAACTGGATTTAGTATAAGTATTTCATATATAGCGGTGTGCAGTCGTATGAGGTACAGTGTCACGAGCTATAAACCATGCTAGGCAAAGCTTGGTCTGTATCTCACTCAAGCGCTTACCGCTATATGTTGATTGAGAAACCCTTACCCGGTAATACTTCTATGTTTAGTCATTCTCAATAATGACGGACTTATTGAGAATGACTAATTACCTGGCAAGTTCGCAGCTTTCTTTTCACTGATTACTGTTTACTATTCACTGATTGCTGTTCACTGATTACTGATCACTGAAAAATCAACCCAATAACCAATCTAGATGATCCTGTAAACATTGTTTGAGGTCGTAGCGTTGCTTGATAGTTTCCCTGGCATTTAAACGCAGATTTTGCCAACCCTGGGGATAATCTAACACTTCATCCACGCGATCGGCTATTTGTTGGGGAGAAAAGAAATCCACTAATAAACCATTTTCCCCATCGGTAATTAATTCTCGCACGGGGGGAGTATCGGAACCAATCACGACGCAACCCATCGCCATAGCCTCTAACATTGACCAAGAAAGCACAAAAGGACGAGTAAGATAGATATGGGCGGCCGATGCCTGTAAAACCTGTTTATATTGACCGTAGGGCAGAGAACCGGTAAAATGCACCCGGGATAAATCCAAAGAAAGGCTTTCTAACATCAATTGTTTATAGGTTTTGCCGTCCGGTAGAGTTTTCCCATAAGCAACCCGATCCTCCCCGACAATCACGATATGACAGTTAGGCCGACGGGCTAAAATTAGGGAAACAGCCGTCATAAATTGGGGAAAACCGCGATAGGGTTCCATTCCCCGGGTTGCATAGGTGACAATCTCCTTAACACCGGATAAATCTAAACCTATCTCTGGAATGACTAACTGCACATCGGGACGGGGACAGAAATAGTCCGTATCGATGCCATCGTGTAAAACCGTGAGTTTTGAGTGAAATTCGCGGGGAAATTGTTGTTTTTGCCAGATAGTCGGTGCTAAACCTCGATCGCAACTGACCAGATCGATGAGGATCGGGGCATTTTTAATTCTAATCCGGGCCTCGGCATCAGCATTAAGGGGATCCGCCGGATCAAAATCAGCATCGGAACCATGGGCATGATAAAACCATTCAAAATAGGCTAAAAACTTAGTTTTCGGGAAAATATCCTTGATAAATAGGCCCGGCCCCCAGCCAGAATGTGCATAGACAATATCGGGATAAAATCCTTGATTTTTCAGTTGTTGGCAAACACCATAAACCGCTTGACCTTGTAAAACCGCACTTTCAAGGGGACGGACATAATGATGGGTTTGGGGGGAAACAGCGCGACTTTCCTTGTAAATAAATTTTTTTACCCCCGCTATCTCTCCCTCCTGCCGGGTAGTGCCGAAAATAACTTGATTTCGGGGTTCTTGAGCCAAAACCGTGATTAAATAGCGAAATTGGGCGGGAAAATTGGAATGAAGGAATAAAAATTTCATCGCGGGTAAAGGTTTAGAAAAAGCGATCGCTAACCGTACATTGTCCCTGAAAACGGAGCAGATGATCGCATAATACCAAAGCCATCATCGCTTCCACCATGGGGACGGCCCGGGGTAAAACACAAGGATCGTGTCTTCCTTTGGCTGCCAGGGTGGTTTCTTCCCCGGTGCGCGTCACGGTTTTTTGTTCTTTACCGATAGTTGCGGTCGGTTTAAAAGCGATGCGGATAATAATATTTTCACCGTTACTAATTCCTCCTTGAATACCCCCCGAACGATTGCTATTGGTGCGAATTTCCCCGTTATCATCGATAAAATACTCGTCATTGTGTTCGCTGCCGGTTAAGAAGGTTCCCGCGAATCCCGATCCGATTTCAAATCCCTTACTCGCGGGTAAGGACATCATCCCCTTAGCTAAATCGGCTTCTAGCTTATCAAAAACGGGTTCTCCTAGACCTTTCGGCACATTTCTGGCTACACATTCCACCACACCGCCGATCGAGTCCTTATCCAGGCGAATTTGGTCGATCAGGGCGATCATTTTGGTGGCCGTTTCCCCGTTGGGACAACGCACTATATTACTTTCCACCTCGTCGAGGGTGACGGTGTTGGGGTCGATGATTGCCTCAATATCTTTAATTCGCTTCACATAGCCGATAATCTCGACATTATAGACAGATTTAAGGATTTTTTTAGCGATCGCTCCTGCAGCCACCCGGCCGATGGTTTCCCGGGCCGAGGATCTGCCTCCTCCTTTCCAGTTGCGAATGCCGTATTTTGCTTCGTAGGTAGCATCCCCATGGGAAGGTCGGAATTTCTCGGCCATTTCGTTGTAATCTTGCGAACGAGCATCCTGATTCCGCACTAAAATAGCGATCGGTGTACCGAGGGTTTTGCCGTCAAAAACGCCCGAAATTATCTCACAAATGTCATTTTCTCGGCGCGGGGTCACGATTCTGCTTTGTCCCGGTTTGCGACGGTCTAAATCGATTTGAATCTCCTCTTCGGAAATTTCTAAGCGCGGGGGACAACCATCGATAACCACTCCTACCCCACCCCCGTGAGATTCTCCAAAAGTGGAAACCCGAAATAGTCGTCCGAAAGTGTTACCCATAATCTCAATGTCTATTAAGCCTCAAGGTTTTATTGTACCTGAACGGTTATCGGTTTTTCGGGAATAGGGGTTGGGGGTTGGGAATTATGAATTATGAATTGGGTGGTGGGGTGGTGGGGTGGTGGGGTAGTGGGGTAGTGGGGAATTTAGCTGAAATTTCCCTATCTCCCCATCTCCTGTCTTCAGGTTAATATCCCAAAAAAAGGCTATTCTTTACTTTGTATTCCTCGGCAGAAATTTGATGACTTCCTTGTTAGTCCACACTTACCCTTCTCTTGTCAAGGGTATTTTAATTAAACGTTACAAACGCTTTTTTGCCGACATACAACTGGACAACGGAGAATTAATTACGGCCCATTGCGCTAATACCGGACCGATGACAGATGTATGTGTAGAAGGTCAACCGGTTTATCTTTCTCGCAGTGATAACCCGAAGCGAAAATTAGCTTATACCTGGGAGATGATTCAACTGGGGGAGACTTGGGTGGGAGTTAATACCAATCTTCCTAATCAGGTGGTGAAAAATGCCCTGTTGCAAGGAGTTTTTCCCGATTTGGTCAAAAATGACACCGAGGTGCGATCGGAAGTGGCCTACGGTCAAAATAACGGCAGTAGAATTGATTTTCTGTTGACCCATGGGGATAATTCCCTCACCTATATTGAGGTCAAAAATACCACTTGGAATCAGGGAGAAACGGCACTTTTTCCCGATACTGTCACCACGCGAGGACAGAAGCATTTACAGGAATTAATGGCTTTATTGCCAGCAGCGGAGGCGATTATGCTCTACTTTATTAATCGGGGTGATTGTGACCGATTTGCTCCGGGGGATAGTAAAGATGCTAAATACGGGCAGTTATTGCGTCAAGCAGTGGCTAAAGGAGTCAAAGTTTTACCCTGTCGCTTCCAAGTGACACCCACGGGAATTAATTATTTAGGTTTAGCAGAATTGCAGCTGTGAAACGAGTAGTTGAGAGCGGCCGGCTTTTGACAAAATCCCCCGAACCGCAACTGACCTTTAAAAACCTAGAGACACAGTTAGTTACCTGTGCCTCTACGGGGGATTTTTGTCGATACATATTTGAGGTAATTTGTCAAGGTTTTTGATAACTAATTCCGTGGCGCATTTTCTCTAATTTCTGTTGCACCTTAGCATCGAGAGAATGGAATAAAAAACGCCCTTTGGGACTTTGAGAAGAACTCTGGGATTTTCTCAGACGACGACCGGTTAAATCCACCTCGATTTCGAGACGTTGAGCGGAAATCCACTGGGCCCCATAACCCATAACGGTCATTTTTTGGGCATTATCAGAAGTAGCGACGATAATCCGTCCGATAGCTGGGGCGCGATCGTGCCAAAAATCGGCGCAGGTTTTCTCGATATAGGTGTCGGCGGTTTGAGCGTGAGCGGTAAAATAAACCGATAAATGGTTAGTGTAGCGTTCTTGGCTGCCGGGGGTATCTTGAAGGTAGGAATCGAAGACGATTTGGGTTTGATAACCCTGATGGTGGGTGTAACCGATTAGGGTTTCAATTAACTTGTCTCGCGCCGGTTCGAGACCGTGGCGATCGCTAATTTTTTTCAGGGACGGCCAAGCGCCGATGACGTTGTAGCCGTCAACCAGCAGAAGGGAACGATCAGAGGAATTAACCATGGCTTTGAGAGTGATTGGTGTGGCATTAAAGGCAGTTCTAAAAAACAGCATCCTAATGATATTAACAAAAAATTTAAGATTCAACCGCCGCACTTGCCAATAATCTCGCTTTTAAGTCTAGGGGATTTCCCCGATCCGTTACCTTGCCCCCCTCTAACAAAAATGCCCCATCGCTGTAATCCAATTCCTCCAGGCGATGCGTCACCCAAAGGGCTGTAATCCCCCGGTTTTTGACCAATTTCTGCACTTGAGAGACTAATTCTAACTGGGTATCCCCATCCAAAAGGGCGGTGGGTTCATCAAAGAGCAAAACCTCGCAATGACGAGCTAAAGCCCCCGCAATGGCGATTCTTTGCTTTTGTCCGCCACTGAGAGCATAGATCGGTCGTTTTTCCATTTCTAATAAATTCACCGCCCCTAGGGATTCCCGCACCCGGGCCCGAATTGCCGGCGTGGATAAACCCTCGGATACCAACCCAAAAGCCACATCTGCCCCCACTGTTGGCATAACTAACTGATGGTCGGGATTTTGAAAAACAAAACCGAGGGGGTTAGGTATCTCTATTTCCCCGCGACTAGGTTTTAATAATCCCGCTAAGAGCCGCAGCAGGGTTGATTTACCGCTGCCATTTGTCCCCAACAACATCCAAAATTCTCCTCTGGGAACTTGCAAAGAGCAGCCATTTAATACTGATTTCCCATTCGGCCAGCTAAACCAGAGATCTTTTACTTTTATAGTCATGAATTATGATTTTATCAGTGATCAGTTATCAGTTAAGCTAAGACTTATTTAAGGCTTGCTGAATCAATGTGAAATGTGGGCAAGATAGGGGTTTTGTGGCTTTTCTTGCTCCCACAGGTGCAAGATTTTGAGAGAATCGTGCTTCCAAACCTTGCGTCTTCATCGGCCCGAGTCCTGTAGGGGCGAAGCATTCGGGCAATAACCTATCGATGAAACCGTAGATTTTCTATCCGAATGCTTCGCCCGTACTTTTTGCCGCAAACCCTATTTAAACCGCTTATTCTTAATGATCAGCCGAATCTCCTCCAATCCCTTTACTGTTGCCTCTTGCAAGAGTGCCTCTTGCCTCGTCTCAACAAGCAATTTAAATGATGAACAGCTTATCAGTTATCAGTGATCAGATTTGAGTTGTGAGTGGAAAGTGTTATGTAGGCGGTTGCCGTTTTCTTGTCACTGATTACTGATTACTGCTCACTGATAACTGATTAAAGAACTATTCTGTGGCTAAAGCGACAAACCCCGGCGCTCTACCGGTGGAGGCAGCCCCGGATTTTTGTGAAACAATCACCGCACTGATCTGATCGCTCAAAACCGCCACCTTTTTATCGGTTTGTTTTTCACAGGTTAATTCTAATAATTCCGGATTCGGCGATCGCATAGCGTTAATAATTGTTTGATACAAAGCGTCTGCTGCTGCTTCTTCCTTGCGCTGCACGGAAATGGGGATGGGGGAGAGTTTCAGGGTAATATCGATCGAATACATAGTTTAGCGTTCCCTTCCAAAAAACAAGTCAAAAACCATTGTATAGCAGGGGTTGAGAAGTCAGTGATCAGTTATCAGTGATCAGATGTGAGTTTTCAGTTCACTGATTGCTGTTCACTATTGGGACTTAAACAAATTTCAAGCCCAAACAAAGCCTAAACTGGCTTTGTAAGCGGCAAACACATCCCGATTCTCGGTCAGCCACTCAAAGAAACGGAAAGACATCGCTGTCCGAAAAGCTTCCAAGGCTTCCACAA
>NZ_JADBTF010000148.1:0-4477 GCF_020246295.1 Microcystis sp. M090S1
CAAATGGTAGAATTAAAATCGTGCTTCGCAGTCAATATCCTGGTCGGATTTCATCCCCCGCAAAGGTTGATGTCTTGTCGAAAAATTTAGCGGGGGCATTCATCCGACATTTTAGGTAATTTTTCCATCGATGTCATCTAAAAATAATCATGCGTCTCTTACACACCATGCTCCGGGTCAATAACTTGCAGGAATCTCTACAATTTTACTGCGATGTGCTAGGAATGAAGTTACTGCGCCAGAAAGACTATCCCAATGGTCAATTTACCCTCGCTTTCGTCGGTTATGGCGATGAAGCTAATCATGCTGTCATCGAACTGACCTATAATTGGGGAGTTGATCGCTATGAAGTCGGTAATGCTTACGGTCATATTGCCCTAGGCGTGGATGATATCTATAGCACCTGTGAGAAAATTAAAGCTCTTGGTGGCAATGTCACCCGGGAACCAGGCCCGATGAAACACGGTTCTACCGTGATTGCTTTTGTGGAAGATCCTAATGGCTACAAGATCGAGTTAATTCAACTAGGAACCCAAGCTGCTGCCGTGGCTACGGCTTAAATTTATTGCCATCAAAAGCTTATGAATGTTGAAATTGAACGGAAGTTTCTGGTTAAAGGGGATTCTTGGCGATCGCTTGCGACCGGCAAGTTGTATCGTCAGGGATATATTCCTACCCAAGAGGGATTGACAACTGTGCGAGTTCGTGTAGTTGGAGATCGGGGTTATTTAACCATTAAAGGCAAGACTGAGGGCATTAGTCGGCTGGAATTCGAGTATGCAATTCCCCTAGAAGATGCGGTGCTCATGTTAGAAAACCTCTGTAAGAAACCTTTAATTGAAAAGATTCGTCATCGCATTTCTCTGGATAATTTAACTTGGGAAGTTGATGAATTTTTAGGGGATAATCAAGGTTTGATTATGGCTGAAATTGAGTTACAACAAGAGGATCAAGTCATTACTATTCCTGATTGGATCGGCGAAGAAGTCACGGGAGATGAGCGATACTACAATATCAATTTACAGGAATATCCCTATAAAATGTGGTCATTGTAGTATTAATTTCTTTCGTGGTTAACTCTGGGTGGATACGGCTTTTTCTGATTCGTTTAGCTTATTCGTTACCCGTCGGAGAACGCCATTAATAAAGCGATAACCTTCATCATCAGAATAACGTTTTGCTAATTCGATTGCTTCATTAATCGCTACTTTTTGAGGTAGATCGAGATAGAGCATTTCTGCCACGGCAATTTGGAGGATATCCCGATCGATTCTTGGTAAACGATGTAGTTGCCAATCCACTAAAGCGCCGGTTAATTCCTGTTCGATTTCCGCACGACGACGATAGACTGTACCGATTAATTCTAGGGCATATTCCCGCACTTCGTACTGACTAGATAACTGGACAATTTCGGGAAAATCTATCACGGTTCCTAAACGATTAATGGCATTGTGAGTAAGAGAAATCGCTTCTTTTATCATGGTTTGGGCGCTTTTTAGATTTGTCGCCTTAGTATCACTAGCGAGAATCCGTTCATTACCACGACTAATTTCGGCGGCGGCGGTTTCTAAGGTTTCTTGAATTTCCAGGGTTAAGGTTCTAACCGCGACTAAAATTAAATCGTTTAAAGTTTGCTGTTCTAGGTTTTCAGGATTGCCTTTAATCTGACTTAAACTCAAAAGGGCAAGTTCTCGAGCAATGCGGCGGGGTTGTTGACGGGGAGACATAGAGGTTTAGAAGTAGAGGAAAGAAAATTATACAACTTTATTGATCGCTATTCGGTTGGGTTAATTTTTCTCGGCGATCAATCTTGACTTTCAGATCAATTCTTGACTAACTTCTATTCTAGCATAAAAGCTGCCAAGATTTAATTTTTCAGGTTTTAATTAGACAAAAGACAATATCTATCTTGAATCTCCCCTAATTTAGTCTCAGCTTCTTGAGCATTAATAGCTAATTGGGCAAACTCTAGAAAGCGTTTTAATTCCTTGCGTAATAAATTCCTTTCTACTTCCCAAGTTTCTCGATCTAAGGTCGGTGGCATAACGATCATATCAAATAAAGTGGCCTGTTTTTTATCGGGATGGGGGCGCAATATTCGCCCGCGACGCTGAATAAATTGTCGAGGATTACTACTACTAGCCAGAATGACTGCGTTTTGAATTGATGGCAGATCTACTCCCTCATCTAAACATCTAATTGCTACTAATCCTTGTAGATAACCCTCCTCAAATTGTTGGCGAATTTTTTCTCGTTCTTCTAGAGAAGTTTCTGCGGTGTAGGTAGCAACTCGATAACCTAATTGATTGCCCAATAAATGAGTAACTGCCTCTACTTGACGACGATAATTAGCAGTATAATTTTCCACATAACCATCCCCACAATAAAATAAAGTATGATCCGTATCTAAACGCTCTTGCATCAGTTGTTGTAAAGCCTGTAATTTATTACTTGCTGAACCAACTAATCGTGACCTTTGCATTAACAAAGAGGTGAGGTTTTCATTACCATTGAAATTACTATTTTTCTGCAAAGTCCAGCCGATTCTTTGGGTTAATTTTGCGTATAATAAAGCCTCACCGTCGGTTAACTCAACCAAGACTGGATAATAAAAATAATTGACTAAAGCTCCTTTACTAATAGCATCAGCTAGGGTAAATTCTGGTTGTAGAATTTGCCCAAAATAATCAAGAATAGCGTCAGTTCCTTCCTCATCAAAATATCTTTCAGGAGTAGCGGATAAAGCCAATCTTAGACCTAAAGAACGGGGTAATAATTCTTCTAATCGGGGGGAACCTAAATTATGTGCTTCATCACCAACGATTAAAGTTTTATCGGGAAAAAATTTTATTTGTGATTGAAAACCCTCGCTAATAAAAGTTGAGTTAGTAGTTAAAATAGTGACAAATTTTTGATTACCCGCTTGCACATTATATAATTCTGTGGCTAGTTGACTTTGCCATGTATGGACACTTTCGTAGGCTAAAATCGGTTTAAGATTAAATTTTTCCGCTTCTCGTTGCCATTGATTGACTAGGTGACGATAGGGGCAAATTACTAATAATACTTGCAGTTCTATCGCTTGGTAAAGTTCCGTGGCAATAGCTAAAGCAGTAATAGTTTTACCGCTGCCGGTGGCCATTTTTAAAGTTCCCCGTCCCCGATTACGAAACCAACTGATAATCGCTGTATTTTGGTAGTCTCTCAATTCTAAATCGGGGGGAATTCTAGGAATACCAGAGGGATTAACTCGATAGAATCCTCGCAATTCAGCAACTTGTCTGAGCTTGCGGGAACTCAGAAAATCTCTAGTTATTTTTTCCCAATCTATCCAGCAACTATTCATAGAACCTCTTGGAAAAATCAAAAATTGTTGTTAGGGTTAGGAGTCAGGATTCGGTCGTCAGGATTCGGTCGTCAGGATTCGGTCGTCAGGAGATTGTTTTTATTTAGGGTTTGCTGTTCGCAAGAGGTTTATACTAAATCCTGTTTAAAAGGTATAGGGGAGCAGCGGAGCGCCGGAGCAGGGAGAAACAATCCATAGCTTGGGAGTTCATCACACTATTAAAAATAGTTTTTGTATAAGCTCAAAAATAGCAAAAAGCCAAAAAGCTAAAAGCTAAACGTTGCTACCTATACAATTGGGATGGACTAAAAAGACCATCCCACAGCTGTCAAGCCACTCTTAACTGTTATCCTAGAAACCTAGGGAATGATTGAGATAATTTACCTGGTCGCTACTTCTTCTTTTTGGGGAGTATTTTGCCGAAGTTTTTCTTGATCTTTGCGACGTTTTTTAGCATAAAGTTGGATTGTCACCGCCATTAATACCACTAAAGCTACAATTAACCAAGTGGTCAAATCGAGGGGTAATTGATTCTTAAATACTGCCAAAAGGACAATAACTACCAATAACAGGGTTGGTGCTTCATTTAACGCCCGAAATTGCTGTCCCGTCCAATTACATTCCCCTTTTTCTAGCTTTTTCATGATGCGACCACAGTAGAAATGATAGAGCAGTAAAAGAGCCACAAAGGATAATTTAATATGTAACCATCCCGATTTTAAAATTTCCGGTTCTGTGGAGATTAAACCGATCGCCATGGCCACGGTGACAATCATCCCCGGTGTGGTAATGATATTGTAGAGTCGCTTCTCCATGATCTCGTATTGTGCTTTCAGAATAGCTTGTGCGGGTTCCGTTTCTGTTGCTGCCTCCCCATGATAGACAAACAAACGTACTAAATAAAATAGTCCCGCAAACCAAACAACTACCCCAATCAGGTGAAATGCTTTAAACCAATAGTAAGCCATAGTCTATATTGTGATGTGAGTCCCGAATTAATTAGTCTAAGAGTTATCCATACTTTCCCAGACTATCCCTATACAAAAGTTTAGACGGAAAATAGGGGTTGGGGAGAGTGGGAATTATGAATTGGGTAGTGGGGTAGTGGGGTAGTGGGGGAATTTCAACTAA
>NZ_JADBTF010000149.1:0-10409 GCF_020246295.1 Microcystis sp. M090S1
AGAGGCTTTTAAAGACTGCGTACATGGAGAATTAAAACAAGAATTACCCTCGAAAAGCCTATTTTTCCACTAAGTATTTATGCTCATTGCAAAGGTGAGATGCTCCCCTTTATCCCTATCCTCAAGGATAGCAAAATCAGCTAAAATGAGATAATCGATAGGCGATAATCTCATCTCAACAACTTCACCAAAATATTAACAAGGATGGATAGTATTAACTAAAGATGTAAACATTGGTAGAAATATTTTAGAAGTTCAACAGATAGCTCGTTATCATGCTCAAGTATTTTTTCTAGTTTCTGTTAATACTAAATCTGGTTATTAAAAACTGATTATTTATTCTCCCTTTTGCCTCTCCCAATATGTAGCCTATACTCAACGGATTTAGTGTTAATCTTCTCTCACTGGTGGCTTAACTAAGGGTGCATTTAACATTTGCAGAAATACCGACAATCAGCAATTATCAGTGACTTTTAAATGATGACAAATGTATCAGCTGCTGTCTGTAAGCATCCCACCGAAAAACTAATGCGCGGGGGGTTTGGGGGGTAGAACCCCCCAAAAGCTTGGATTGAGTGATAAAATCGAAAGTAATGCCCAATTTTAAAAGAGAGTTTCCCCTTAAAAATCCCAACTTAGTAGATTTACAAAAATGAGATGCACCCCTTAACTAAAGGGGAAACCACCATATTTATTGATAATTATATCTATAGTTTCCATAATTGCGATCGATTCGCCCAAAATGGAGATGATTTGTTGATAATGTTCTAGGTCATCGTAGCTAAGGTGGCGACCTTTGCGGTCTTTTAGCCACTTCTGACACACTTGATAACCGCCGATATAAAAGTTCCAAATTTGGGGCGGAATCCCCGCAAAATACTGGTCAGAATTAATCCAGATTTGTTGTTTATTTTCGTTATATTTCACCTGTTCGACTAGATTGGAACCCGCCACGGGATAACTACTAATTTCTTTTCCCGTTGCTTTCATCAGGTGTAACTGTACTAATCTGTCACCTTTTTTGACTAATTCCCAGAATAATTCTTTATTACTGGTTAGGGGAACACGAGGAAAGTCTATTTTTAAAAATTCGGCGTAACGTTGGCGATATTGGGGAGAGTAAAAGACGGCATAGATATAGTTAAAAATGTCTTCCGGTCCAAAGGTTTTCTTTTCTTCTCCTTTGCCATCTGAGAAAAATTCTAAGCCAAGTTTTGCCGAAAGTTTGTTAATAAATTCTGGCGCTAGATTGGGACGGCGACCATTTGGCGAGTTGGTTGGTTCTGTTTCAAATAGGGTTGGGGTATTGGTTGGGTAAAGATAGAGGGGGAAAATATTAACTCCACCTCTTCTAAAAATATTAGTATCAATGGCATTCTCAAAAACAGTAATCAAACCCCATTCAGGATCATTAACCGCAATTCCTTGGCGACCTATACCTATACCAATGTTATTCTTATTCATCGTATGCTGAATTATTTCATGCCTCAACCGATTTACTAAAGCATCATGATGATAATAAGGTCTAATATCAAGAGGTCTATATAAACATTGAGTGAAATAAGATTGCCAATTAGATTCAGATGTAAAAGATTTTCTCTTTTGATTTAAATTCCAATCTAAACTGTCTTCCAACTTATATTTATTTTTTATTTCTGAATCATTGATAAGTGTATTTCTAAAGTCATTGATTCGCTCTATTAATTTAGATTTATCAAAATCATAGACAAAGTGATCTCTATGGGTTTTGATGCCAGAACCGTTTGTCAACATGATTGTATCAAGTTCCCAATATTTTTGATATTCATCAGATGAGACTTTGCTCTGAGGATTAAATAGGTAAAAATCTGATTTGGGATTTATAATTTCCCATTCAGTTGAACTAATATCATTTTCATCTAACCAATAATACTTACCCCCAACTAACTCCTTATGCTCTTTAACCTCTCTAACACCCCACAAATCAGCATGATAAACCTTCGCTAAATCTTGCTGACTATCTTGATACTTGATAAAAAACGCAATCGCTACTCCTTGCTGAATATCAAACACATTTTGATCGGGTGAACCGTCGGGACAAACTTCTTTTTTCTTGCTATTCCCATGCAAATCTAAAACATAAATCTCATCAAAAGTCTGCATCAAATTTTGACGCATTCCCCGAAAAGTGGGATTATCCAAATAACCATGATTTGTAATTAACGCCACAACTCCATAACCAGTTTCCGCTACCCGATACTGAGCAAAGCGAATAAACTTCACATAATCATCTAATAAACCTTTGGGGTTTCTCTCTCCCAATGGTTTTCCATCTAATTGATAATAATCCTTAACCAAATTCACAATCCAAGGGTCAGTATTCATCGACTGATAGGAATAGGGTGGATTGCCTAAAATCACCATGACTGGCATTTCTTGCTTAACATCTTTTGCCGCGGCTGCTTCATCGCGAATGCGATTTAAAAACCCATCAGCAGGGGGAATTTGAAAAGCTTCCTGTAGGGTGTTGGTGAGATAGATTCCCAAGCGTTCATCGGCACTAAAATCATAGCCTAATTCCTGAAGTTGTAAACCTAATTTCATGTGTGCTACGGTGTAGGGAGCCATCAGTAATTCCAACCCAAAGAGACGGGGTAATAAATGTTTACTAACATAACTAGACCACATCCCTTTCTGTTGACGAAAACTGTCATAGATATGGTCGATAACAGCGTGTAAAAAAGTGCCGGTTCCCACAGCAGGATCGAGAATTAAAACCTGGTGAACTTCCTGAGTTTCTTGGCTATCATTAGGATTTTTAATCGTAATTTTTTTGGCATCGGCCAAACCTTTAGGAATCTGAAACTTATTTTTCAGAATATAGTCCACACTGCGAACCATGTAAGAAACCACGGGTTCAGGGGTATAATAAACCCCCCTAGACTCACGCATTTTACTATCGTATTCGGCTAAAAAAGTCTCATAAAAGTGAACTACAGGATCCTGCTTGCGCGTGCGTTTTCCAAAGCTGCTAAGAATCCCCTCCATGTCCGTTTGTTGTAAAATATTGGCTAGAGTATCCACGGCCCAAGTAATCCGCTCATCTAATTCTGTACCGGCAATTTGATGAAAAATTCCCCGCAAAAAAGGGTTAGTTTTCGGCAGTCGAAATCCCGCCGTTTCTCGGGAAAAAGAACTTATTTTATCCGTATTACAGCGTGCTGCGAATAAACCATAACAAATTGTTTGTGCATACATATCGGCAAACTGCGCTTCATTGAGATCACTAATTAAAACTCGTTGAAAAGATTGCAATTGTTGCCGCAGCATTCCCCCGCAATCTTGATCTTTTAAAGCTTGGCCGATTGCGTCTCGAATTAACTGCGCTAAAGCGGCCATTTTTTTCGCTAATTCTCGCGGTGTTGTGATCTGAATAACTTTTGAGAGGAAAAACTGATAGAACACTTGTTCTACTTTTAAAATACCCTGAGAATCAGGTTTAATTTGCTTTTTTTGATTAAGAGTTGCCAAGGACGCTGATAGACGCAATTCTCCCGATACATACCAACGAAATTCTAAATGATCGGTGATAATTAAATTACCCAAAGCCTGTAAATAACGTTTTATTTGGGGAGTATTTTCAATCTTTTTGAGAGAAGTTCCGATATCTTTTGCTTCCAGATGGCCAATTTCTACCATACCCTGATTAATCACAAAATCTGGAGCGCCACAAGCAATCCTTTTGGGTTCATTGAGAGCTTGTAGGTTATTATTTAGGGATTCAATTAATTTTTTTAAAGCAGGACGATAACTGTGTTCTGTGGCGTTACCCTGTTGATAAATGCCTGTGATTTCCTCTAGATATTTTGGCAGTGAGTTACTCATTATCGTTGCGACATACAAACGTTCTTCTATAGATAAAATATAACCTCATTTAGCCCCAATGTCCCCACTTGCTGTTAAATTTATTTCCGTTCACTTCACCCAGGGGAAGGGGGGACTTCTGGCGAGATTTGAGTTACACTAGAAAGGTTGACTATTGACAAACATCGATCGCACAGGAGTAAATTATGTCTAGAGTCTGTACTATGACGGGGAAAAAGGCCAATAACGCCTATGCGGTGTCCCACTCCCACCGTCGCACCAAAAAATTACAAGAAGCTAACCTACAATGGAAAAGAGTTTGGTGGTCGGAAGGCAACCGTTGGGTAAAACTACGCATCTCCACCAAAGCTATCAAAACCATTGAAAAGAAAGGATTAGCCGTCTTCGCTAGAGAAGTAGGCTTAAACTTGAATTTGTACTAAGCGAGTAGTTCAGAAGTGGAGACGAATCGGCCGTATCGTTGACTCCTGTGCTTTTGATTATTAAGTATTGCAACAGGGCGTGATGTGGGGTGAAAACTACCTTTAAGATTAAAAACTTAAAACGACCTGTTCAGGAGAATTTCAATGTATTCAACCCTATTAATGGCCGCTACCGCCGTACAAGGTTCCAGCGAATGGAGTCCCAAAGTGGCGATTGTCATGATTATCTGCAATATTCTCGCTATTGCTTTCGGTAAAGCGACTATTCAACAACAAAATGTCGGTCCTGCTTTACCTTCCCCCGCTTTATTCGGTGGTATGGGATTAGGCGCTTTACTGGGTACTACCAGTTTTGGTCATGTCCTCGGCGCCGGTGTCATCCTCGGTCTTTCCCGTCTGGGAGTTATCTAAATATGTTTTGATTTTCTCAATCGGTGGCCAAAAGTCACCGATTTCTTTTGTGAAAAATTCTGGACTATATAAGTAGGTAGGTGTTAAAAATTATCAGATGCCCCCCTTATTAAGGGGGGATTAAGGGGGGATCCCCCCGCCTATCGGCACCCCCCTTATCAAGGGGGGCAGGGGGGATCAGAGGCAAAATCTATCTTCTATTTAATTAGAACCACTTACTTATAATAAATATGACTTTACCTCAAAAAAATTCTTTTTGGTACGATGAGCGATTTCAGAAGATTTTTCTACAGGTAATTATCCTGCTAATTGTCTGCCTAATTTTCTGGTTTTTTGGTCGCAATTTAGTGATTAATTTCCAACGCTTACGCTTAAGTTTTGGCTTTGGCTTTCTCTTTGATCCCGACCGACCAGCCTCTTTTGCGATTGGTGACTCTCCTATTGCCTACAGTCCCACCGATACCTATTTTCGCGCTCTTTTGGTGGGATTAGTTAATTCCCTCCGCATTATGATTACTGGCATATTTTTGGCGATTAGTCTGGGAATAGTCATCGGGTTAGGTCGCTTGTCTGATAATTGGTTAATTCGTCAGTTGGCAACAATTTATGTGGAAACTATTCGCAATACTCCTTTATTATTACAATTATTTTTCTGGTATTTTGCTGTATTTCTAAAACTGCCGAAGATTGAGGACTCTTTAGAGTTTTTTGGTAGTGTATTTTTAAATAACTCAGGAGTCTATTTACCTTTCCCCGCCAATAGTTTCAGGACATGGTTAGCCTTAGCTATAATGATTTTAGGAATAATTATCTCAGTATTTTTATACCTAAAAAATAAACTTGGTTTATGTCTAACTAGCCTACTACTCCTAGTTATAATTCCTCTAATCTGGGGTTTACAATGGCAAAGTCCCCAAGTTAATCCTCTTAATCAAAATATTGACTTCGGTTTACATCTTTCTTCCGAGTTTGCTACTCTCCTAATCGGTTTAACTGTTTATACAGCTGCCTTTATTGCGGAAACAGTACGGGGGGGGATTCAATCGGTTAATCGGGGACAATGGGAAGCAGCTAAAGCTTTGGGATTAAAACCTTTATTAGTGATGAGATTAGTAATTTTTCCCCAAGCTTTGCCGGTGATTATTCCTCCTTTAACTAATGAATGTTTAAACCTTGTTAAAAACTCTAGTTTAGCGATCGCTATTGGTTATAATGATATTTATGCTATCTCTAGTACCATCGCTAATCAGACAGGAAAAGCTGTAGAAATGTTAATAGTAGTTATGGCAACCTATTTATTCTTTAATCTGGTAATTTCCTTGACTATGAATCAATTAAACCAACGGGTAAAAATTCAGGAAAGGTAGGGTGTGTTAGCGAGCGCGTAACGCACCGAATCGCGCCAAAAGGTAGCCTAACGCACCAGAATTTAGCGATAAATTAATTAATGAGCATTACCAGAATATAAAGCGGTGATAATTGCTGTCACCGCAGGACTAAGACTAGATAAAACTACCACAGAAGCGGTGGCAATGATGATAGTAGTAGCCATTCTCACCATACCATCTGTACCTTTTTGATAGGCATCAAATTTATAATCTATGCGATCAATTTTTTGTCCTATTTCATCTCGCCACTTACTGAATGCGTCCTGTGATTGGCTGAATTTTTCTTGCAAATCACTAACTTCATCACTTAATTGAATCAACGCCGCTCTGATGTCATCATTACTGGGATTTTCGGGAATTTGCATGACCTTGATTAGCAATCAACTAACAACCGCATATATTATAGCAGTTCTTAGCCATAAATTACAATTTTTTATCAGGAGGAGGAGTCAATCGCCAGCGCACTAAAAAACTATCAATACTTTCTAAACATTCCAAGTCATCTTTAGGTAAATAAGAATCTTTTAACAAGAAAGAAAAAGCCTGCTGAAACTCTTGACTATCAGCTTGAATCGGACTAGCAAAATGACAAGGAATAACCTGTTGAATCGGCCATTGGGAAATTCTATCAACCCATTGACTAACCTCGTCAGTAGTGCGATTAAGAATCAAAGTTTGCAAAATTGGCGCTACTATTAACCTCCCCTCTCGACGCAAATTTAAAAAAGTCTTTTGCCAATCATCACCCCATTGAAAAGGGAATAAACCAAAATAGGCTTTTTTACTCTTTTCCTGAGCAGTAAAAGCATCTCGAAAGACCTTAATCCAATTGGGAACAGCTAAAACAGCAGGTTGAAAATAAAGAGCAAAAAGACAAATTCTCTGCCAACCCCGACGGCGATTTTCTGGGGTATCCTCCACCAAATCCTTAGCACTATTTTTAGCGTGAAACAGGAGAGGATAGGGGTCTAATTCTAAAATAGCGGGAGGATTTTCTGGGATAGAAATAATGCCATCAGTCAGCAGCAGAGTTTGAGAGTAGTGATGAAAAAAAGCCACTTCCGAGAAGTATCCCACATTCAGATCAATTGCGGGTAAAATTTCATAACTAAAATCTTTTCCTAAAGGAGTGGTTGCCGAGTCAGCAGGTAAAATTTCTGTTCGTTTTGCCGGTAAACCCAACCAACTCAAAGGTAAATTAAGAGGAAAACTCCATTGATTAGGAGCAACATAAACTATAGCCTTAGGAAAATAACGGGCAAAAGGACCGACAAAAACCTTATGTTCAATCCCAGAAATCGTCGGCAAAATAATATATTTAACTTCCCCGTGTTGACTTTCCAACTCACGCATTAAGCGAATACATTCAGGAGTCGGGGCCACTGGTGCATAAACAAATAAACCCCCAGATGCTAACTTAATTACCGTCATGCGAATCGGCACGACCACATAGAAAATACCCTGCAATTGCTCAAATGTCCAGAGCGTATCTTTCACCACTTCTTGGCGAATTGTCCGTCTTTGACCGTAGGGATAAAGTGGTACAATTGGCCAAAAAGGCCATGATAAATCTTGCGGAGTTATTGCGGCTTTTGTCATCGTCTGATTCTATTGCTGAAAATCTCTATTTTAGTTATCATAAACCCTTCTAATCCCCATGACTAATAAACTGCCCATTGATTCTTTGGTCAATACTTGGAATAGTCTCACGGGGGAAGTGATGAAAAGACTCCCCATCGACCAGTTGACTAATACTGTCCTCCAGTGGTTTAGTGTTAGTGACAATCAAGTGGCGGAAATTTTAGAAAAAGTCCGTCAAGAATTACCCACCACCGAGGCGCTGTTAATCGGCAAACCCCAAACGGGAAAAAGTTCGATTATTCGGGGAATAACGGGAGTTTCGGCGGAAATCGTCGGGCAAGGTTTCCGTCCCCACACCCAAAACACCCAGCGCTACACCTACCCCGCGGAAGACTTACCCCTGTTGATTTTTACCGATACGGTGGGGTTAGGGGATGCCTATCAACACACAGACAAGGTAATCGCGGAATTATTAGCAGATTTAGCCGAAAATACGGGATGCGCCCAGGTTTTTATCGTGACGGTAAAAATTAATGATTTTGCCACCGATAGCCTCCTGGAAATTACCAAACAACTGCGGCAAAAATACCCTAAAATCCCCTGTTTACTGGCTGTAACCTGCCTTCATCAGCTTTATCCTCCTAATACCGCCGATCATCCCCCTTATCCTCCCGATTTCGAGGATATCAATCGCGCCTATCAAGAAATTAAAGAAACTTTTAAGGATTTATACGACAATTCTGTGCTAATAGACTTTACCCTAGAGGAAGACGGTTACAACCCCGTTTTTTACGGTTTAGAGGCATTTAGAGACAATTTAGCTGATTTATTGCCAAAAGCCGAGGCTAACACCATCCACCAACTTTTAGATCGGGAAACCAGCGATAAATTAGGCCATCTCTATCGGGACGTGGCCCGACGCTATATGTTAGCCTTTTCCGTCATAGCGGCGACCTTGGCGGCGATTCCCTTACCCTTAGCGACTATGCCCGTGTTAACCGCCCTACAAGTGTCAATGGTGGGGGTTTTAGGCAAATTATACGGTCAAGTGTTAACCCCATCCCAAGCCGGCGGAGTCGTCAGTGCGATCGCTGGTGGCTTTTTGGCCCAGGCCATCGGTCGGGAATTGGTGAAATTTATCCCCGGTTTTGGCAGTGTCATCGCCGCTTCTTGGTCCGCTGCCTATACCTGGGCCCTAGGAGAGGGCGCTTGTGTCTATTTTGGCGATTTAATGGGGGGTAAAAAACCCGATCCTAAGAGGATTCAAAGGGTGATGAAAGAGGCTTTTTCTGCTGCCCAAGAAAGATTTAAAAATGTCGCTACGGGAGGAGATAAAATGTAGTTATTAGCCCCTTAAGTGTTGGAGATGAAGCAGCCTAAGACAAGTAGCATATCTTCAAGTTAGCGAGATTTTAGTAATATTCGTCAGCTTTGGCCCCACCGGAAATTTACTTGGGTTTCTGAACCAGATCTATGGTTCAATACAGTTGAATATATCCCGTTCAAGTAATAGACAAAATATATCAAAAATGTGCCATCAGTTTCAGTGAGTAGCAGTATAATTGTTTTAGGCAGTTTGACTGGGATAAGAATAAGGCAGAACACAATCTATCAAAGCAGCCAGTCTCATTTGAGGAGGTAAAAACTGTTTTTGATGATTCTCTCTATGTTGAATTCTACGATCCAGATCATTTAGAAGGAGTTGATATTATGTTAGTTAAAGGAATTAAAAAAGGCAAAATTATTGAGTTATTAGAGGAAGTTGATTTTCCCGATAATGAAGAGGTATTAGTAGAAATTAGAGAGGTTAATGATTTTTGGTCAGCCTTGCAAGATTTTAGGCAAAGGGTAGATTTGACAAGTCTTGATGATGATACTTTTGATAATTTACGGGACAACTCAACGGGGAGAGATGTTCATTTATGACTCTCAAGTATTTACTAGATACTAATGTTTTGTCAGATCATGGCTCTTATACCAGTTATCTTAGCCGTTGTTGTAGTACCTTAAACCCTATACTTTACCCACAGTTAAAAACGAAAGGAAAAAGGCAGTAAATCCGAGAGATTAAAACGATAATTTTGCTGATTTCCACAGATAATAATCTCCGCTTTCGGCGCTAATTCGGCTATCCATTGACGACAGGCTCCGCAGGGAGTTAACTGACTAATATCATCCTTGTCCACCCCATCGATACAGGCTATAGCGATCGCCCGTAATTCTCGATCGCCCGCCGCGATTATTTGCGCTAAAGTTGCCCTTTCCGCGCACAAACTCAAGCCATAACTAGCGTTCTCTACATTAGTACCAGCATAAATCTTTTTATCTGTCAAGACCGCTGCCCCCACCCGAAAACGGGAATAGGGAGAATAGGAAAGTTTCGCCACTTCCCGAGCAGTGTCACAGAGTTGTTGTCTTTCTTGTTCAGATAGGGTCATCGGCTGCCGATAGCAGGGAGTGGGGAATTGGGGAATTGGGGAAGTGGGGTGTGGGGTGTAGGGTTTAGGGTGTAGGGTGTGGGGAGTTTTCTCAGTGAACTGATAACTGATAACTGATAACTGATAACTGACTCCTAACCCAATGGTAGATGTTGGATTGTTGCGAGAGTTCTATTTTCCGACAAAGATAAGCAAAAATTATTTATTGACTGCAAAAACTTGAGAATATTTAAATTAACATTCCGCAATATTTATAAATTCTTAAGAATTAATTGAGAAAGATTTTTATTTAACAACGATGTTAT
>NZ_JADBTF010000015.1:0-17417 GCF_020246295.1 Microcystis sp. M090S1
CCGCTTGGGATTTACTTCGAGAAGCCCAAAATCGCTGAAACCCAGATATATCAAGGAAAATCATAAATCGAGGTTAACCCTTTGTCCCGTAATGGTTTGAGCCTTTTTTGCTGACCGAAAACGCCTAAGTCCCACTAGAAAAGTCCCTGTTTACTTAATAAAGAAACTTGGACAAATTTATATAATAATGCTTGGTAGTGAAGCTTCTCAATAATTGATTCCCCATGACTTGGTTATATAAAACCCCTGGTATTCCCGATGAATTGTTTGAACGTTTGCCCGGGATTCCCTTGAGTAAACGCGAGGTGAGATTATTGATGATTTCCGCTTTGAGGTTAGGTGATGGGGGGGTTTTCTGGGATATCGGGGCAGGAACCGGCACTATTCCCGTTGAAATTGGCTTATTATGCCCCAATAGTCCGATTATTGCCATTGAAAGGGATGAAGAAGTGGCCAGTTTAATCCGCCGTAATTGCGATCGCTTCGGGGTAAAAAATGTTACAGTTTTTGAAGGCAGCGCGCCCGATTGTCTGCCCAATATATCCCTAGCACCCGATCGCGTCTGTATCGAGGGCGGCAAACCGATTAAATCGGTCCTGCAAGAAGTGTGGCAATACCTGAAACCCAACGGCCGCATCGTGGCTACGGCCAATAATTTAGAAACCCTCTATCAATTTTCCGAAGGCTTTTCTAATTTACAGGCGCGTAATATCGAGATTGTCCAAGCGGCAGTAAATCGCCTAGAAACTAGGGGTATTCAGCAAGTTTTTGCCGCCGTTGATCCCATGTTCATCCTGAGTGGCGATAAACTTTAATTGGGGATAACCTTCCATAAAGTTTTCTTAATCTATATAATTATGACAATGCCGCCTAACTTCTCTGGATTAACCATGCCTTGGCCACGCATTGTCAGCGCTATTTTTGCTATTGCCTTCGCACTGGGAATTATTATCGTTGGGGGTTGGTATTTCACCCTCGGCATCGGTGTTATCGTCTTTTTGGGACAATTAGAGTATTTTCGCTTAGTTCGCGCTAAAGGCATTGAACCGGCCGCTAAAACCACTCTCGTAGTTTCACAATTATTACTACTGACGGCAACTATGGCGGCCCCCCTCACCGATGCCATGTTTCCCCTCGCTGGGGCGTTAATTTGTTTTTATCTGCTCTTTCAGCCAAAAATGGCGACAATTGCCGACATTTCCACCTCAATTCTCGGTCTGTTTTATGGTGGTTACTTACCTAGTTATTGGATTCGTTTACGGGTCGGTTTTTCTCCTGAAAGTGGTCCCGTGGCTATGGCCAGTAACTTACCCTTGATGGGATATTGGCCAGAATCGTGGATGGAACCGAAATTATTCCCGGCCGCTTTGACGGTGACTTTTCTAGCTTTCGGTTGCATTTGGGCCGCCGATATCGGAGCTTATATCATGGGAAAATGGTTAGGGAAAACCAGTTTATCGCTGATTAGTCCCAAAAAAACCGTGGAAGGTTCCTTTTTTGGCATTTTAGGCAGTATAGCGGTGGCCGATTTGGGTGCTTGGTATTTAGATTGGCCCTATTGGCAGCTGACGGGCCTAATTTTGGGCTTATTAATTGGTATTGTCAGTTTATTGGGCGATTTGACCGAATCGATGATGAAACGCGATGCCGGGGTCAAGGATTCCGGGCAGTTAATCCCCGGTCACGGTGGTATACTCGATCGCACTGATAGTTATGTCTTCACCGCTCCCCTAGTATATTATTTCGTCACTTTACTGCTGCCCTTGTTGCGCTAGTAATTTGTATCTTCTCCAGTGCTAAATTAAAGATTAAACCCAAATTTGCGATTATGTCAGGAGTCGTCTATCCCCGGGGTAAAGTTTATCTTCTCGGTGCGGGAATCGGTCAGAGCAGTTTTCTCACCCTGCAAGCGCGAGCCATTTTAGCCACGGCCGAGGTTTTGCTGTATGATGCCCTAGTGGATAGTCAAATCTTCTCCCTCGTGCCGAAAACCTGTGTTTTAGTCGATGTGGGCAAACGGGGAGGACAACCCGGCGCCGAGCAAAATCAGATTAATCGGATATTGGTTAATTATTGTCAAGAGGGAAAACGAGTTATTCGGCTTAAAAGTGGTGATCCGGGGGTTTTTGGGCGAGTATATCCTGAAATGTTAGCCCTAAAGCGGGCTGGCTGTGATTTTGAACTGATAACTGGAATTTCCTCCGCTTTGGCCGCTCCTTTATTGGCCGGAATTCCCCTGACCGAAAAGGATATTAGTCGCTGTTTTGCGGTCTTGAGCGCTCACGATCCCGAGTCTCTCGATTGGTCAGCTTTAGCTAAAATTGATACGCTGGTGCTATTGATGGCTGGTCAATCTTTAGGGCAAATTATTGAGAAATTATGCCAAAATGGGCGGAATATTCACGACTCGATCGCTATTATCCGCCAGGCGGGACGCAAGGATCAACAAATTTGGCGCGGCACTTTAGAAAATATTCTCGCTCAAACCGCCGGGGTGTCCCTCTCACCCTCTATTATGGTCATTGGTCAAGTTGTGGATCTGGCGATTATGTCCTCTCCCCCACCCCTAGGAGGTAAAACTATTGTTATTACCCGTGCCGCCGAGCAAACGAGTCAATTTAGCGAAATTTTGCAAAATCAAGGCGCAGAAGTCCTGGAAATGCCCGCTTTAGAGATTCGTCCCCCCGACCGTTGGCAAGGTTTAGACGATGCCATCGGTGAGTTAAAAAAGTTTGATTGGCTGATTTTAACTTCTGCCAATGCTGTTAATTTTTTCTTTGATCGCTTGACATTTTGGGGAAAAGATGCTAGGGCTTTAGCGACCGTAAAAATCGCCGTGGTGGGCAAAAAAACCAGCCAAGTTTTGCACTCACGAGGATTAAAGGCGGATTTTATCCCGGGGGATTTTGTCGCTGATGCTTTGGTAAACGAGTTTCCCGACCCGATTAGGGGGCAAAAATTCCTCTTTCCTCGCGTGGAAACGGGAGGGAGAGAAGTCTTGGTTAAGGAATTAACGGCCAAAGCCGGTCAGGTGACGGAAGTGGCCGCCTATGATTCCGGATGTCCCGCGCGCATGGATAGGGGCATCTGGGAAGCGTTTCGAGATGGGAAGGTCGATATAGTCACCTTTGCCAGTTCCAAAACCGTCCAGAATTTTTATCGGTTATTGCTGCAAGAAACGGCAGAATTATCGGTTAATTCCCTATTAGAAAAAGTTTGTCTGGCTTCTATCGGTCCGCAAACTTCAAAAACCTGTCAAGAGTTATTTGGTCGTGTTGATATCGAGGCGCAAGAATACACCCTAGAAGGGTTGACTAGCGCTCTAATCGAGTCGAGTAAGACCTGAGATCCTCGCCGCCGTAAAACAGACGGCGATTCCCAAACCTGACGATAAACAAAGCCATAAAAATCTAGGAATCTCCCCATGAGTAACCCTATTATCATTGAAACTGACTTAAAAGATATTCTCGCTAAACTTGACAATCGGTTAGAGCGAATCGAAACAAAACTAGAAGTATTGCCGAAAATAGAGACCGAAGTTTCCCAACTCAAAGAAGATGTCAGAAACCTGAAGGGAATCGAAACAAAACTAGAAGTATTGCCGAAAATAGAGACCGAAGTTTCCCAACTCAAAGAGGATGTCAGAAACCTGAAGGGAATCGAAACAAAACTAGAAGTATTGCCGAAAATAGAGACCGAAGTTTCCCAAATCAAAGAAGATGTCAAAGACTTGAAAGAAAGGGCAACGGCTCAAATATGGGCTTTGATAGTCACTGTTATCGGTGCAACTGTTGCAGCAATTATCAAATTCGGTTTTCTGACTAAAACTTAAATCATCATCAAAAACTAAGTTGGAACTAGACAAGTTCCAACCGATCACAAAAAATTGACCTTGAATATTAACGACGAATCGGAGCGATCACACCGTCGGCGGCGGCACGAAAAGGTTCCACTGCCTCGCTATAATCGATCGGTAAAATAGCCACCACGTTATCATGAGGACGGGGAATAATTACCCAGGTTTCTAAAGCTGCCCCCTCGGTTTTATTGACGGCTTCAATGCCGGCAGCCATAGCGGTTTTTACCTCCTGTACATCCCCACGAATATTGAGGGTAAAACGGGCGCTTCCTGCCCTTAAATAACCAACAATCGTGATCCGTCCTGCTTTTACCATCGCATCGGCGGCCGCTAGAATACCGGGGAAACCTTTGGTCTCGATCGATCCCACCGCGGGTTGGGCTGTCATAAATTAACTCCTAATAACAAAAATCAGATAAGTTTAATTGATAGAATCCAATCTATTTTCCAGTCTTTAACTATAGTCTAGTTTGGGGTAAATCGCTAGGGAAATTAACTGCGAAAACGGTCTGACTTAGGCGTATGCTGCACTGGTAAAACTGCCAGTACATTTTCTGGAGGATTCGGTACGATGTAATGACTGACCACATTACCACCAAAAGCGGTCATCGCCGCCGCTAATCCTGCCTCTACTGCTGGTTTAACCTCGGAAATCGGACCGCGAATCGCCACCAAAAATTCGCCCCTTTCCGCTAGATCAAAATAAACTAGGGTGACTCGTCCCCCTTTAACCATGGCATCCGCCGCCGCTAAAACGGGGGGAAAACCCAACGTTTGAATGACTCCGACCGCCTCGGGCATTGTTCCTGATCTCCTGCGAAAGCAATTTCACATTATACCCCGAACCTGTCTTTATATTTTCTTCTAGAAATCCTCGACCGATCGAGCCTGTTTTTTCTCCAAATACTGTTGATGGGACTGATCGGCCAGATAATAATCTCCTGCGGGTTCGATCAAAGTAACGATATCCTGCTGAAACTTTCCCGATAGTTGTAGTTGACGCTTGCCAGCAGTGGCGATTAACTTTTGTTCCAGGGTGTGATAAAAAATAATCGATCGATATTGTTCTCCCCGGTCCGGTCCTTGGCGATTTAACTGAGTCGGATCATGGATTGACCAAAAAACGGCTAATAACGCCTCGTAGCTTATTTCGTGGGGATTATAGGCAATTTGTGCCACTTCCGCATGACCGGTAATTCGCGATAACACATCGAGATAACTAGGATTGGGGAAATTTCCCCCCATATAACCCACAGAAGTCGCTAAAACACCAGGTAAACGCCGAAATGCGTCCTCGGTTTTCCAAAAACAGCCGGCCCCAAAGGTAGCTTTTTCGCCGCTATTCATTTCTCCTCACATCCTTGGCAAATTCCACCACTGCTTTTGTAATTGTTTCGCTTAAATTAGCATAAACTTTGGCAAAAGGGGGAGCTTTTTCGGTTAATCCTAGGATATCCGCCGTTACCAACACCTGACCATCACAATCTTCCCCCGCACCGATACCAATCGTCGGGATAGTCAATTTATCGGTAATAGTAGCGGCTAAATTGGCGGGAATATGTTCCAAAACCAGGGCAAATACTCCCGCTTTCTCCAAGGCTAAAGCTTCCTCGATTAGTCTTTGTGCATCCGATGGAGTTTTTCCCTGCTGACGGTATCCTAACCGATGGACTGACTGGGGAGTTAATCCGATATGACCCATAACAGGGATGCCTATCTCGGTTAAACGGCTAATAGTCTCGATCATAGCGGGATAACCTCCCTCTAATTTTACCCCTTGCACTCCCGCTTCCTTTAACATCCTTCCGGCGGAGTGAATTGCCTGACTGACACTTTCCTGATAGCTGAGAAAAGGCAAATCACAGACAACTAAAGCTTGTTTTACCCCGCGAGACACGGCCGCCGCGTGGTGAATCATCGCCTCTAGGGTGATCGGTAAAGTGGTAGGATAGCCCAAAGCGGTCATAGCTAAGGAATCACCTACCAAGATAATATCAATTCCTGCTTGATCGAGCAGTCGAGCGATCGGATAATCCCAAGCTGTGAGGGTGACAATCGCTCGTTTTTGCTGTTTCCACTCGATTAATTTGCTGGTGGTGACTGCCATTCTTTATTCACTGCGGACAGCTTCGAGGATACGGGAAAAATAGAAACGAGTGCTAGTCATACTCGTCCGTTCAATTTTAAAGCCATTTTCGTTGAGAGCGGCGACAATAGTTTTTTCCTTGTGTTGATAGGCGCGAGTGGTTTTACTCGGACCGGGGAAAAATTGACCAATTTTCTTGAGAATGGTTAATAAACAGGTTTTAGGGGCAAAACTGAGGATTAAACGGGATTGAGCTAGGGATCCCAGGTGTTTAATCATTCCTAATGCTTCTTCTGTGGGATAGTGAATAAGAACATCAAGACAGATGACTGTGTGATATTGGCCGGTTAATGCTTCTAAATCTTGAACGGCAAAGGTGAGTTTACTGGTATCTGCTAACTCTTTGGCTGCTCTTTCCTTGGCTTCTGTCACCATTTTCTCAGAAATATCACTGGCGAAAATAGTTGCGCCCGCTTGAGCGAGGGGAATACTAAGACTACCGACTCCACAACCGGCATCACAGATTGAGAGATTAGGCAAATTGTCATCACTTTCTAACCAACCGATAACGGTATCGATCGTCTGTTGATGACCGATGCGAATATCTTTTTGTACTTTGTTAACTTCGCCATCCCCATAAATCCGGCGCCAGCGATCGAATCCTGTGGCGTTAAAATAGTCCTTGACTATGGCTTTATCGTCTAATGTGTTGGTCATAACGAAATCTAAACGAGCGGAGATGGTTATTAGTTTATCCTACCTTAAAGCTCTCAACGGTTGCCGCTGATGGCTGACTCCTGACGGCTAAGGAGAGGACTCGGAGCGATTGCAAGTCTGTGGAAAAGCTTAATTTGTTTTCCGCTTCACTTTTAGTTAACCTAAAGTGAATATCATGTAATCGTCCCAAGATTGATTAGTAAGGGTTCCATGTCAATTATTACCCATAGAACTAAGATCGTAGCCACGATCGGCCCTGCGAGTAATTCGCCAGAAGTCCTCAAGCAGATGATCGGTGCGGGGATGAATGTAGCGCGGCTAAACTTTTCCCACGGTAGCTACGAAGATCATGCGAGAGTTGTTACCCTTTTACGGCAAATTTCTCAAGAATTAGACAATCCTATCACTCTCCTGCAAGATTTACAAGGGCCGAAAATTCGCGTTGGTAATCTCCCCAATGGTTCCATTACCATCAACGACGGCGATTATCTCACCCTTGTACCCATGGATGAGTATCGGGGAGAAGCGAACACCGTTTCGATCGATTATCCCTATCTGGCCGAGGAAGCCAAGTTAGGTGAGCAAATTCTCCTTGATGATGGCTTATTAGAGCTAAAAATCGTTGAAATTAACGGAAAAGACCTAAAATGTCAAGTGTTGGAGGGAGGAATTCTCAAAAGTCGCAAGGGAGTCAATCTACCCCGTCTCAATTTGCGCTTACCTTCCATGACCGAAAAAGACAAACAAGACCTAGAATTTGGTCTTTCTCAGGGGGTTGATTGGGTTTCCCTCAGTTTTGTTCGTAAAGGAGAAGATATCAAGGCGATTAAAGCATTTTTAGCCGAGAGAAATCATGCGGATGTGCCAGTGATAGCTAAAATTGAAAAACCGCAAGCGATCGAAAATTTGGAGTCAATTGTCGAGGAATGTGACGGAATTATGGTGGCCCGGGGCGATTTGGGGGTAGAATTAAGTCCCGAAAAAGTCCCCATGTTGCAAAAACGCATTATCAAACTCTGCAACATGAAAACTATTCCCGTCATCACTGCCACCCAGATGTTAGAAAGCATGATTCACAATCCCCGACCGACTCGGGCCGAGGCTAGTGATGTGGCTAATGCGATTATCGATGGAACCGATGCGGTGATGTTATCGGGGGAATCAGCAGTGGGAGATTTTCCCGTCAAAGCTGTGGCTATGTTGGCCAAAATCGCCCATGATGTGGAAGCGGATGTGAAGTTTGATAATGTTCCCCCCAATGAGTCCGATGAAACTCACGCTCTCAGTGAGGCTTTAGTGGCGATCGATCAAACCCTTGATCTCCGTTATATTGTCACTTTTACCACCTCCGGCTACACTTCGCTACTGGCTTCTAAGGAACGTCCCTCGGTTCCCGTCATTGCCATGACTCCCAATAAACGAGTCTATCACCGTCTCAACCTAGTCTGGGGTGTGATCCCGATTCTTCTCGATCATCAGGTGTCTGTCTTTGAGGATGTGTTAAAGCAAACGGAATCAATTCTACTTCAGAAAAATCTAGCGCAATCGGGCGATAAAATCCTGATTATGGCGGGAATTCCCATGCAGAAAACTAAAGGCACTAATTTCCTCAAAATTCACACGATTTCGTAAGTTCTAGGATTCAGGGGTCAGTATTCAGGAGATAGTATTCAGCTTTTTTCTCCCCACACCCCCACTTCCCCACTCCCCCATCTCCCCACCTCCCCATTCCCCACTTCCCCACTTCCCCAAGAAAAACTTTTTGCCGCAAACCCTAGATACAGATTTCGGGCGGTGGATTGGTTGTGATAGATGTATAAATATCGATCGCTTGCTATCAATATTGATGAAAAGACGATATTTTCTGGCTTTTATCGGCTCAATTGCCCTTAGTTGCTTATTATCTCTAGGAATAAACCTTTTTTCATCTACTATCACCACCGCACAAACCCAGACAATTCTAGTTTCTGCCGCCGCTAGTCTCAAAGATGCCCTAGAAGAAATCAAGCCGGGGTTTGAAAAAGCCCATGGCAACATTAAAGTTAACTATAACTTTGGTGCGTCGGGGGCTTTGCAACAGCAAATTACACAAGGTGCGCCGGCCGATGTTTTCCTCTCGGCCGCGACTAAGCAAATGGACGCTTTAGCAAAAGCTGGTTTGATCGATACAAGCACCAGAAGAAAACTGCTCACTAATCGCCTAGTTTTAATCGTTCCCAAGAATTCCACCCTAAAAATCAGCGATTTTCGTTCCCTGACTAACAGTAATGTCCAAAGAATTGCCGTGGGTGAACCGCGCAGCGTTCCCGTCGGTCAGTACAGCGAAGAAGTTCTGAAAAATCTCGGCATTTTAGAGCAAATAAGACCAAAACTGGTCTTTGCCAACTCCGTCCGTAATGTTCTCGCCGCCGTAGAAACTGGTAACGCCGATGCTGGCATTGTTTACATCACCGATGCCAAAATTTCCGACCAAGTAAAAGTAGTGGCTACGGCTGCCAATAATCTCCATTCTCCGATTATTTACCCGATAGCTGTGATCAAGGCCAGTAAAAACCCGCAAGCTGCCAAGACTTTCGCCCAATATCTCACCAGGGCAGCCGCTAAAAACATTTTTGAAAAATTCGGCTTCGGAATAGCCAGATAATTTAGGGGAAGTGGGGTAGTGGGGTAGTGGGGAATTTCAACTAAAACCCCAACACTCCAACACCCCAACACTCCAAGACCCCAAAACCCCAAAACCCCAAAACCCCAAAACCCAACCCCTGACCCCTGAAAAATGCCCGACTTTTCCCCCCTATGGATATCCCTAAAAACCGCCACCATTGCCCTGATAATCATCTTTTTTCTCGGTATTGCCGCCGCTTATTGGATGTTAGGCTATCGCGGACGGTGGAAATCCCTAATCGAGGGAGTTTTCGTCGCACCCTTAATCTTGCCCCCGACGGTGGTAGGCTTCATTTTACTGCTCCTATTCGGCAAAAACGGACCCTTAGGACAGTTATTAGACTTATTTAACTTTCGCGTCGTTTTTACTTGGTATGCCGCCATTATCACCGCGACGGTGGTGGCTTTTCCCCTGATGTACAAAACCACCCTAGGGGCTTTTGAACAGGTGGATGCCAACATCCTACAGGTTGCCCGCACCCTAGGGGCATCGGAAGGGAAAATATTCTGGCGCGTACTTTTGCCCCTCTCCTTCCCCGGGGTATTAGCGGGATTAACCCTAGCTTTTGCCCGCGCTTTGGGGGAATTTGGGGCGACTTTGATGTTAGCGGGTAATATTCCGGGGCAAACTCAAACTATCCCGATGGCGATTTTCTTCGCTGTGGAAGCAGGAGCGATGACTGAGGCTTGGATATGGGTGTTTATTATCATATTAATCTCCCTATCGGGGATTATCGCCGTTAATCTCTGGCAAAGTCAACGCAAACAGCAATTAGGACGACCGGGAGAAAGCAAACCTAACGAGATGGAGGACTGGCTGCCACCCTGGGAGGGTCGGGATTTTGCCCTTTTAGAAGCTGAAAATCAGCATTATAGGGATAAAATAGGCTTATTTGTTGATATAGAGAAATATTTACCCGGTTTTAACCTCTCGGTAACTTTTAACTGCCAAAATCAGCCCCTAGGACTATTAGGGGCTTCGGGATCGGGAAAAAGCCTGATTTTGCGATCGCTGGCTGGTGTGGAAACGCCCTCAAGGGGTCGTATTGTCTTAAATGGGCGCATTCTCTTCGATTCCGAAAAGGGAATTAATCTCCCCAGTCGTCAGCGTCGTATCGGTTTTGTGGTGCAGAATTATGCCCTTTTTCCCCATCTCACCGTGGCAGAAAATATCGCTTTTAGTCTCCCCAAAAACTTATCTAAAAAAGTTATTAAACAGCAGATTGCCAACCAATTGGAATTAGTGCAGTTACCCGGCATGGAAAACCGTTATCCCCATCAATTATCGGGGGGACAACAGCAACGGGTCGCCATCGCTCGCGCTTTAGCTAGTCGTCCGGAAGCTTTATTATTAGATGAGCCTTTTTCTGCCCTTGATACCCATCTACGCGCTCAATTAGAACGTCAGATGATCAAAACTTTAAGTAATTACGATGGCGTGACAATTTTTGTTACCCACAATATGGATGAAGCCTATCGAATATGTGAGAATTTATTAGTTATGGAAAAAGGGCGGGCAATTGCTAATAATTCTAAACAGAAAATTTTTGAGCGACCAGATAGCGTTAGTTTGGCAAAAATTACTGGCTGTAAGAATTTTTCCCGTGCTGTAATTATTAATAATCAACAATTGGAGGCCATTGATTGGGATGTTAAATTACACACTGTTCCCGGGATTCCCGACTATTTAGCTCATACGGGAATTCGCGCCCATCAAATTATTTTTGGTCGAGATTTAGGCGATATTAATACTTTTCCCTGTTGGTTAGCTAATGCCATTGAAGGACCCCATCGGGTGACTCTCTATCTAAAACTTAATCAACCCTCCAACCACGACCGCGATTTTCATATCCAAGCAGAGTTATATAAGGATAAATGGTTAGAAATTAAGGAGCAAGCTTTGCCTTGGACTGTTACTTTATCTCCCCGGCGTTTATTATTATTAAAGTAATGGGTTAATTTTTCTCAAGTGCTGACAGATATAGAGCTTCTAAAATCCCAGACCATCCCGTTAAATACCCGCTCGTGTCATTGGTTAGTAAAAATGTTCTATATGGAGTTATAAAATCATGGCTAAAAAGGAATCTTGTGATTGGATAATGCGAGTGGATTTACACTTACCCACTCCTGATGAAATGCCAGATGAAATGTTAGAAATAGCAGCAGCAATCGCGTGGGTTAATTACCGAGTGGAGGGGCCAGGTTGTCTGTGGCTGATGGTTAATTCCTGCTGTGAACCTAAATTTATGTATCTGCCAGATATCAAGTTAAAACGAATTGCCGAAAGAGCGCATCCAGAGGTAGATATTTACGATCCAATTAACGAACTCCTGCTGTTAGTCAGTCCCAATTGGGAAATATTTCCGGGGGAATTAGTGGGAGATAATGAAACACATTTTTATTACCGAATTAACGTCAAAAAACGAGTAGGAAAATCCTGTGAAGATTGCTGGGAGGTTTGGGGAGAAAAGTTAGGAGAAGTTGGTCGAGAAGGAATGGTAAAAGTAGTGGAAGATGTCTAAAGTGTCGATTGAGTAATTGATTGCTCACCACAGAGACCCAGAGGACACAGAGTTTTTTAAGTAATTTTTCTGATTAATGAAATAGTGTTATATTGGTAGTTAGGATATGGGAAAAAGGCAAGGAAGCGGTAAGGATTTTGTGCTGTCCTTTGGGTGCGGGGTAAAAAATTAGAAGAAAAAGCCCGCAACCCCCTCAGAGGTATTTTAGAGGGCTACATTCCGCACTTCAGAAGGAGGTTCAAGTTATTGAAATAGTTTCAAAAGCCAACAAAAAAACTCAGTTGTATGGTGCGGAGTTAATCGTAGCTGATAGATGGTTCCCCAGTAGCAAAATCTGTTCCAATTGTGGATACAAAAAAGAGTCTCTATCTTTATCCGAAAGAGTTTTTGATTGTGAACAATGCTCTTTTGTTTGTGATAGAGACTTGAACGCTAGTCTCAATCTAGCTTCTTTGGCGGTGAGTTCCACCGTGTCAGCCTGGGGAGTAGATAGTGCCGACACTGCTACCTTGAAGCAGGAAATTAGCTTCAAATTTGCTCATGAGTAGATTTGAGTAAGTTTAATAGAACGGCAAACTTTGAGCAGGGATGATTGAATAGGCCGCAAGCTTGTTAGAGTATTGAGAGTAATTTTGAGCGAGCGATGATACTACAGCCTTTTCTTTCTTCCGCTTGGAGTTTTAACATTCCCCTGTTAGCCTCGGCAGCTACAGCCGAAACTGCCGATAGTGCCTTAGTTTTAGCCTGCGTGCTGCTGAGTTTGACCGTTATTTATTTCGCCTGTAAACTGGGGGGAGAAATATGCGTGCGATTGAACTTGCCTCCCGTGTTAGGAGAATTAGTCGGTGGCGTGATTATCGGGGTTTCTGCCCTAAAATTACTGGTTTTTCCAGAAGGAGGAGCGGGATTCGAGGATTCTCTCCTAATTCACTTCCTACAATCCACTTCCTCCCTCACCCTGGAGCAATCTCCCGCCGTTTTTAGTGCTGCCAGTGAGGTGATTTCCGTCCTCTCGGAATTGGGGGTAATTATCCTGCTGTTCGAGATCGGTTTAGAGTCAGACTTGCAGGAATTAATTCGCGTCGGTCCGCAGGCAGCCGTCGTCGCAGTGGTGGGAGTTGCGGTTCCCTTTTTGGTGGGTACTTTGGGTTTAATCTATATCTTTCATCTGGCCACCATTCCCGCTATTTTTGCCGGGGCAGCTTTAACCGCTACCAGTATCGGCATTACCGCCAAGGTTTTAGCAGAAATAGGGCAGTTATCGGCGAAAGAAGGTCAAATTATCATCGGGGCAGCGGTTCTCGATGATATTCTCGGTATTATCGTTCTCGCTGTCGTTGCTTCTTTGGTGAAGACTGGAGAAGTGCAAATTAGCAAAGTAATTTATTTAGTTATTAGTTCTAGCGCTTTTGTAATCGGGGCGATCCTGATCGGTCGTTTTTTAAGCCCCTTTTACGTTCAATTAGTTAATAGCATGAAAACTAGGGGACAATTGCTCTTAGTTTCCCTGATTTTCGCCTTTATTCTTGCTTATATTGCCCAAGTTATCCAATTAGAAGCGATTCTCGGTTCCTTTGCTGCGGGCCTGGTCCTCGGGGAAACGGAAAAGCGCTCGGAATTGGCAGAACAAGTGTTCCCGATCGCCGATTTATTTGTACCGATATTTTTCGTCTGTGTGGGGGCAAAAACCGATTTAAGTGTCCTTAATCCCGCTATTCCCACTAATCGAGAAGGATTAGTCTTGGCCGCTTTCTTAATTGTCGTCGCTATTTTGGGTAAAGTGGTGACGGGGTTAGCCGTTTTCAGTCAGGAAAAACTCAATCGCTTGGCGATCGGAGTTGGCATGATTCCCCGGGGTGAAGTGGGTTTAGTCTTTGCCGGAGTCGGGGCTGCTAGTGGCGCTTTATCCCCCGCTGCCGATGCGGCCATTATTATGATGGTGATCTTGACTACCTTTATCGCTCCGCCCCTGTTAAGGTTAGTATTTAAAGAACCTACCGCCAGCCCTCAATCAGTGAGCAGTGAGCAGTGAGTTAGGAGCTAGAGGATAGGGAGATAGGGAGATAGGGTAATTTCAACTAAAACCCCAAAACCCCAACACCCCAACAACCAATCCCTGATCACTGATCAGAAACATAGCAGACCATGCCAACGTCCCATAAGCTTGTTTTTATTGATAGTCATTCTCAGAGCATTAACGGAGCTATGGATGGTCAAAAATCGACAAAATTGTCCATTTTTACCGAAAAAAGGTAATTGATAACTGAGCAACGGGAGCATCGATCGTGAGATTTCATTGGTTATTCCTAAGCGCATTAACTTGGTTGCTGGTGGCGGCCCCTGCTTGGGCCGGCAAGCTCGTCTTTTGGCGATTCGACACCAATGAGAATCGTCTGGTGTTCACCACCGACAATCGAGTGCAACCGCGAGCGCAAATGATCACTAACCCCACCAGGATCGTGATCGATCTGCCCGGGATCAAGTTAGGGCAACCCAATATTAACCGGCCCATTGGCAATATCGTCAGAAGTGTCCGTATTGGTCAATTTGATGCGGAAACTACCCGTTTAGTGATTGAATTGGCCCCAGGCTACACCTTTGATCCTCAACAGGTAAAAATTCGCGGAATTTCGCCCACCCAATGGACAGTGGAATTGCCAGAACCCCAACCAATTAGGGAGGAAACGCAACCACCCGTCACCCCTGACCCCACACCTCCCCCCGATCGCGGTTCCACCCGTCCCACTCCCCCACCTCCAGTTAGCCAGACGGACAACAACGATGATTTTCAGGTAACTCGCAATGGTCTTTTTGTCCGTTTAGAGCAAAATGGTGATGAGCGATCGATCCGCAGTCAACGCAGCCGGGACGGCAAAAAAATCGAATTTGAATTACCCGGGGCCACTTTACCCAGTAGTCTCACCGGTCAAACTATCCCCGTCAATCGCTATGGGGTCGGCGATATTCAATTCAGTCAGACTGCCAATCAACGGGCCAAGATTTCCCTGAGCGTTAATAAGGATAGTCCCGATTGGCAAGCTCTCTATAGTCGTTTTGGTGGTTTGGTTTTACTGCCTAGGGGTGGTCTGGGTTCCGTGGATAATATCTCCTCTCCCCCCCCCACTAGCGCCACTAATCCCAATCCCCGTCCCAATAATCCCCCCGCGAAAACTGCCAATAATCCCCCTTCGAGCAATCGTTTGGCCACGATCTCCTCGATCGATCTGACGGGCAATAACGATCGCCTCTTAATTCGCGCGGATTTACCCCTGAAAGCTAACGGCAGTGTTAACCGGGATGGTGTCTATGAACTAAGCATCGAAAATGCTAAGTTAGCCGAGTCTTTTCGCGGTCCGCGCTTTGGTCGCTCTAGTCCCATCTATCAATTGCGGGTACGTCAGGAAAGCAGCAATCGGGTGCTGATTTTGGTACAGACGGCCGCGGGTTTTCAACTGGGACAATTAACTCAAACGGGCAATCAAACCCTAGCCCTAGAATTGCTTTCCTCCCGCAATTCTAGCCCCGTTTCTCAGGTTCCTGACTACACCACTATACCTGTCCCTTTACCCCCCAATACGGGGCAATTTAACCCACCGCCGCGCCCCTCTAACCCCACTCCTAATCCCCCCCAACAACGCAATAGCCGCTTTCTAGTGGTGATCGATCCGGGCCACGGTGGTAAGGACCCGGGGGCGATCGGAATTGGTGGCCTTCAGGAAAAAAACGTAATTCTGCCCATTTCCCTAGAAGTTACCCGCATCCTGCAACAACAGGGCATCGATGTGCGTCTAACTAGAGATAGCGACTTTTTTGTCACCCTGCAAGGTCGCACGGATCTGGCTAACCAGATCGATGCCGATCTATTTGTCAGTATCCACGCTAACTCTATGGGGAAAGCACGACCGGATGTCAACGGATTGGAAGTTTATTACTTCGGTGATCGCCGTTTGTCGGACACCATCCATCGCAATATTGTCCGCAGTGTCGATATGCGCGATCGGGGGGTGCGTCGGGCCCGTTTCTATGTGCTGAGAACCTCGAAAATGCCCTCTACCCTCGTGGAAGTGGGTTTCGTTACCGGCGCTGAGGATGCTGCTAAATTAGCCAATGTCAACTTTCAACGACAAATGGCGGCGGCGATCGCAAGGGGAATTATGGAATATATTCAACGAAATCTCCGTTAATGATTAAATGATTGGAGCATTAGTTTACTGATCAAAAAATCCGTGTTTTAATATCATCAAATAAAGCTATTTTAGATCAGCGTTTTCCTCGATATTATCTATGAGAGAATCACAACTTAGTCCGATTGGTGTGTTTGATAGTGGTGTGGGTGGACTGACCGTTTTAAGGGAGTTGTATCGACAACTGCCCCAAGAATCAATTCTCTATTTCGCTGATACCGCTAGACTTCCCTACGGAACCCGTTCTAAAGGGGAAATTATCGAATTTGTCCGGGAAATTCTCACTTGGATGAGCGAGCACCAGGTGAAAATGGTGATTATGGCCTGTAATACCAGTTCCGCCTTGGCTTTAGAAGAAGTACAGGCCGAATTTAAAGATTTACCAATTTTGGGGGTAATTTTACCCGGGGCAAAAACTGCCGTGCAAAAAGGAAAGCGCATTGGGGTGATTTCTACTCCCGCTACGGCTAAAAGTAATGCCTATAAACAAGCCATTCAAGAAATCGATCCTACTGCCCAAGTTTGGCAAATTCCCTGTCCTGAATTTGTCCCTTTGATCGAGGCTAACCGCATTTTTGACCCCTACACCACGCAGGTGGCTAGGGAATATCTTCAGCCTTTACTAGCAGAAAATATTGATACTCTGGTCTATGGTTGTACCCATTATCGCCATCTTTCCCCGGTTTTACGTCGTCTTTTACCTAGTTCCGTGCGGTTGGTAGATCCCGCCGCTTCCGTTGTCCGAGCGGCGGAAAAAGAGCTAGAATTATTAGGTCTAAAAAATCCCGAAACACCCCTACCTACCAACTTCGCAGTTAGCGGTGATCCTGACACTTTTGCTCGTTTATCTCGTCAATGGCTCGGTTTTTCTCCCCGGGTAGAAAAGGTTTATCTGCAATGTCGGGTGAAGACCCTCGGTTTTACAGATGGGATGAAACAAAGGCCAGTATAGAACAGCGAACCACAGCTAAAAATAAGTGTCTAGTCTCAAGAGCGAAATCTCGAATGACTTCTGACATTGTTAATGGCATTCTAGTTGCGTATTCCGAAGTGCGCTTGCTCTTCTTTTGGGGTCATTAGCCTTGGCAGTCTTTTTTCCTTTAAAGGTCTGGAAGTACTCACGAAAAATAGCTACCATATAAGTATAGCGGCTAGGGTAAACAACCGCTTGAAAAACCCCTGTAGTCTAATCACTACGCTATCTGCACCTTGACAATCAAAGATATGGGGTTCTACCTAATGTTCTAGTAGTCTGTCAAGTTTGAATTGAGGGATAGAGTTTTTTTAATTTAATACGAGCATCAGCAGTAGTAAATCTCCAGTCAACTGAATTTGACTTTTCATTTCGATTTTCTTCCCATGCCTTAATTTCTTGTTTTAAACTA
>NZ_JADBTF010000150.1:0-4157 GCF_020246295.1 Microcystis sp. M090S1
AGGCAATTGATAGCCTGTTAAATTCCCTTGTTTCCACCACCTCCAAGCCGTTCGATAACTTATTCCTGTTTTTTTTGCCTAGTCCGATAGTTTTGTCTGTACATACTACCATGAATGACTATATATGACCATATTTGTATTGAAACTTTACAATACCTTTTTTGGGTTTATTTATTTCAAAAATTATCTCTTTATTTGTATATTTTTAAACTTGTATAAAATTGATTTAAGTTTTGTAAAAAGTAGTTGACAAAATACGATCGAGATCAAGGATAACCCTATCCTTAAGGTTGACAAAATATGGTAAGGTGGACTGAGTAATAAAACTTATCACTAACCTATTATCAGTGACAAGTGCCAAATTCACCAGAGAAGGCTAAATATAACTATGTCCAAACGGTTTAAATTCGACTCCTCCGAGATGATTTATCTCACCGATAAACTGATGAATGCGGCCAGCAATCGTTACTCGATCGTCGTGCAAGTCGCTAGACGGGCCAAACGCGTCCGCTACGATACCGTAGAAAATATCGATGACCCGATGATTAAACCCGTCCAACGGGCCTTGATGGAAATGACCGACGAATTAACCGAACCGGAATTATTACGCGATTAATCCCCTAAAATTGCCTGGAACCCACCCCTACATTTCATCGGGGTCGATACCCAGTGATCTTAGTCTTTCCGCTAGTCGTTGGGCTTTTTGTTCCGCTTCCTGTTTGGCTAAACGTTCTTGCTGGGCGAGCGCCGCAGCTGCCCTCGCCCTTTCCTCTGCGGTTAAATAACGATTTCCCGATACTGGGAAGAAGGCGATTTTTGTGTAGGAAAGGTTAACCATAGCGATTGTTTTGACTAGGGAAATTACCAAGTATTCGGTTGAAAGTCGGCATCATTAATAATGGCCACCGTATCCCCGGAGGGTTTAATCACAAATAGACCTTTTTTATAAGCGTATCGATCGATCCCCTCGTTGATTTCAATTCCCGCCACCGCACCGTAAGCTCGATAGTTTTGATAATGGGGAAAAGCGATTTTAAAGCGGGTCAATTTTTCGATAAATTCATCCACATCATCTTTAGATAATCTAGATTTACATTCCACCACCACGAGATCGGTATCATCGACGGCTAGGATATCAATTTCCATGGCGATGCCCTGACGCTTGACTCTAGCGCGGGGATAAACTTCTTTAATATCGATGCCTTTTTCCTGAAAAAGCCGTAAAACCGCCGGTTCTACCAATTCTTCAACAAATCGACCCCAGCGAGTGGTGAGACTATCTACCGCTTTGCTGGTTCTTTCTACGGTGCGTTTCAGTTCTGCCATCGAGCGATCGCTTTCTAGTTTAGATTCGGCGAGGAGGTTCTCTATTTCGACTCTATGGCGATCATATTCCGCCTTGGATTCGGCAGCCCGGCGATCATATTCCTCGGCGGAAGCGCGGAATAGCTGGTAAATATCCTCAAGAGTTACCGGTTCACTCATAGACTTACCTCTAAAACACCCCTCATCATTTTAGCGATTCCGTCGAGAAGCCGGACGAAAGCGAGAGAGCAAAACGGAAAGGAATATTAAGAATTGTGTAAAAGACTTGACAAATGTGCGGGGGGGTAGAATATGTATGGAATTTACAACGCTCAAAGAGCTTAATTTTAGATGAAACTAAGTAGGGCTGGCTGAATAATGGTAAAACCCTTTTAAAATAAGGCTTTTGACCTGTTAAAATCCGATGTTAGTGCAAGAATATAGGATTGAGGCCTTCAAATCTGCCTTCTGCCTGCTTCAATTTCTCTGACAACGCTCGAATTGAGGAATAAAAATGAACATCAAGTTTTCACCTGTTCCTGTTGAAGACCGAGAAAGGGGAAGAAACGGTAATTGTTACAATCCTGGTTCTCCCCTGACTGAAGCCATGAAAAAACAGTTTATGGAGGAGATTAAACCCATCTGTATCGAGATGGAAAGGAAATATGGCGTACCAGCAGCCTTTCTCGGCGGTCAAGCCGTTAATGAATCAGGATTTGGGTTAACTAGAACCGGATATTTTGCCAACAACTTTTGCGGACTCAAATTCGTAGGAGCTTGGGGACGAAAACCTCCTCAAATCATGAATGGTCAAGATTTCGGAGTCGAAACCTATCAGTTAATCGGTCAACCCGATGAAGCTTGGGATGGCTCAGTGCGAATCATCGAAAATTTAGGAGAAGATCGCCTTATCTTTGATGAATCTAGCCGCTACGATAACCGCTATTTCAAGTTTAAAAGTAAGCCTGAATTTTTTGATTTTCTCTGTCGGATTACCTACTTGAATGGCTCAGAAGGCCGACTCTACCCCAAAGATCTCCGCTACATTTTTGATGAATATCGACAAAACATCCAGCGCGGCATGAGTATCCGAGAAAGCTGTTCTTTAGTAGCTTGCCAGTTAGGAAAATCAGGATATTGCCATACGGAGGAAGGGAACGGAACGCCACCCCAGCGCCGATGCAACTATTACTCTAGGGTCATTACTGAGGCAATGGATGAATGGAACACTTACGAATGGACGAAAATTGCCCTAACTCAAAATTGAGGAAATAATATGGGGAGCATCTCATTTATGCAAGCGAGTAATTATACTTGTCCCTAAAACTGGTTTCTAGCAAGGCTTTCAAAATAGCTTGACATAAAAACCTGATTTAGGGGTTACAAAGGTGAGATGCTCCCATTCTTCGGAACTGGGAAGAAGGCGATTTTTATTGTAGGAAAGGTTAACCATAGCTCCTGCAAGCGTGGTGTTTGATTGATGCCAATTCTAGCAGATAGCATCAATGCGCTTTGACCAAGGCAGTCCTGGCATCGATAACCACAGCGCTCAACTTCCGCGAGAATGCTAATATAAAAAAGCTATTGGCTAATTTTTTCCTATTTTAACTCGCAATATGCTCCCGTCTAATCTCGATCGCATCGTCGAACGCCTCAAACGCCGTACCGATCCTAAGCAAAAATACGAACAATTACTAGCTTTTGCTAAAAAACTAGAACCAATACCAGAATCTGCCAAAATACCCGCTAATAAAGTTCATGGCTGTGTATCCCAAGTTTATATCACTGCCGACCTCGAAAATGGCCAGGTTTGGTACAAAGGGGATTCCGACGCGCAATTAGTCAAGGGTTTAGTTGCTTTGTTAATCGAGGGTTTAAATGGACTGACTCCCACAGAAATCCTGCAAGTCACCCCGGATTTTATCGAAGAAACCGGCTTAAAAGTCAGCCTTACCCCTTCCCGCGCCAACGGATTTTATAATATTTTCCAATTAATGCAGAAAAAAGCTCTCGGTTTTCAGTTGGGAATGTCCGCTTAGATGTCTAGTTTTCCGGTTCTGGCTCCTTTGATTCGGGAATCTCGCAGTTTTGGAAACGAGTATCCACCAGCGAACGCGTACAACCCCAATTACTCGGTATTCCCGACGGCCAACCCATCCGCAAAGCTTCCGGACAGATGGCCATCACCGTTAACTGACAGTCAATTAACTGAAAACCCTCTTTCTCACACTGTTTGAGACTGTGTTTGAGAATGGAATCATTGTTAAATTCGATGGTTTTATTGCACTGAATACAGACCAAATGATGATGGTGGTGGGGATAGGGTTGATTGAGTTCGTAGTGTTTATGACCCTCGGCCAATTCCAACTCCCGCAAAATTCCCATCCGCGACATCAGTTTAACACTGCGGTAAATTGTCGATAAACTAATTCCTTCCCCCCTTTTGTCCAGCAATTCCTGCAATTCTTCGGCACTGAGATGATTGCCTTTCGGTAAATTCTGGAAAACGTGCAGAATTTTCTCTCGCTGGGGAGTTAAGCGCCACCCCCGCGCGTTGAGTTCCGCTTTCAGGGAGGAAGCAGTGTAGGCAGACATAAGCGATCAACTCTCAATAAAAGCTATTTAATTGACAATGATAGTCGTTTCGGCGAGCCATTGGCAACAATTTTAAGTAGTTGAAAATTCCCCCCGCATTCAAGTATTGTAAAGTTTCAATACAAATATGGTCAGACATAGTCATTCATGGTAGTATGTACAGACAAAACTATCGGACTAGGCAAAAAAAACAGGAATAAGTTATCGAACGGCTTGGAGGTGGTGGAAACAAGGGAATTTAACAGGCTATCAATTGC
>NZ_JADBTF010000151.1:0-3410 GCF_020246295.1 Microcystis sp. M090S1
AAGGGATTAAGTAGCGTGGGGCGCACGCAAACTTTAAACGCTTCGGGAGAGATTCCCTCTTGGTTGGTTGGAGAAATCCTGCTTGCTAACGGAGACTCAATGAACGAAGAATCCCCGTCTCTTTAGAGCGGGGAGCGTCAAGACGGGGCTTGTACCCAGATTTTCGGTCAACAGCTTATCCCCGTGGGCGGAGATAAGATAGAATGATATAACGTCATCTGGGATTTTCTCCGGTGCTATATTATAAAAATGTCCAATCAATCCTCACTTAACCCCACAGAAATACAAGCAATTTTTGATCAGATCGCTCCCGAATATGACCGACTCAATCAAGAATTAAGTTTAGGATTACACCGCGTCTGGAAATTAATGACAGTCAAGTGGTGTCAACCCGAAAAAGGGGATTTTGCCCTCGATGTCTGTTGTGGTAGCGGCGACCTGACTAACCTATTATCAAAACAAGTGGGTAAAACTGGCAAAGTGATCGGACTAGATTTTTCCCCACAACAATTAAAAATCGCCCGTCAACGTTTTAGCGCCACTAATATTAACTGGATGGAAGGGGATGCCCTCAATTTACCCTTTGCCGATTCTAGCTTTGATTGTGCCACTATAGGCTATGGATTACGCAATGTGGTCGATATTACCCAATGTCTGGGGGAATTATACCGAGTCCTGAAACCGGGTGCTAAAGCGGCGATTCTTGACTTCCATCAACCCACCGAAACCATCGCCAAACTATTCCAAAACTGGTATCTCGAGCATATCGTCGTTCCGGCTGCCGAGCGCTACGGCTTAACTGACCAGTACGCTTATATTAGTCCCAGTATCGATCGCTTTCCCCTGGGCCCAGAACAGGTAAAATTAGGCTATCGGTCGGGATTTTCCGGTGCCGTTCACTATCCACTCCTAGCAGGACTGATGGGAGTGTTAGTCTTGAAGAAATAACTTACTCACATTTCCGTTTATTTTTTGCTGCTAAATTGAATCTCCCTACTCTTTGGACATGGCTCTTACCGCCGATCGCGGGGGCAATTATTGGCTATTTTACGAACGATGTAGCCATAAAAATGCTATTTCGTCCCTACAAAGCGATTTATATCGGTAAGCGTCCTCTTCCCTTCACCCCGGGGCTAATTCCTCGCAATCAAGATCGATTAGCTGTCCGGGTATCGGATACGATCATGGGTTCCCTGTTAACTCCCGAGGAACTACAAAAACTGGCTAAACGACTCCTCGACACCGAAAGGGTACAGGGGGCGATACTCTGGCTGTTACAATTAGCTTTAAAACAAATAAAAGGCGATCGGCAAGCAAAAACCGCCGAGATTTTGGCGGCGATTCTTCACGATTTATTCGGGGAATCTTTAGCGAAATTACTAAAAGTTTTAGCCCGACGGCAGGACTTTTTAGAAAAACAGATCAATCAAATTTTTGATCGCCTAGTCTTAGAATTTTCTCTCAGTGAACAACAGGCGCGACAATTCTCCGATTGGCTATTAGAAACTGTCTTACCTGCTGATGTTATCCGTCTAGCTTTAATCGATTTTTTAACCGATCGCAATATTCAAGTTATCGATGAAGGATTTCGGGAAAAAACCAGTGGAACCTATTGGGTAGTAGCCAATTTATTCGGTTTACGCAATGCCCTCGCTCGCTTACGCACTTTTTGCCTTGATGAAAAGGATTTAGCTAATACCAGAATCAAAGAATTATTACTATCTTTAGAGATGCGTAATCGTCTGAAAAACTGGTTACAAGGTATCTCTTTGCAAAATTTACCTATCTCCACCGTCAGACAATTGCGTAAAACCACTAGGGATACGGTGCGAATTTATATTCAAGAAAGTGGCGAACAATTTCTGCAAGATTTTGGACAAACGATCGACTGGGATCAAATCGCTAATTTAATTATTAATCGTCTGCAATCTTCGGAGTCAATGACTACATCATTAGGGGTAATTAGTCAAGAGTTAGCGTTAATTTTAGAGCGTTATTTAGAGGAAGATTTAGAGAAATTAGTCGCCCAAATTATCCCGATTCTCAACATCGATCAGGTAATCCGCGATCGGGTGAATGCCACTTCCCCGGCCGATCTGGAAAATGCTATTCAAGGCATTGTTAAACAGGAATTACAGGGAATTGTTAATCTTGGTGGTATTCTCGGTCTTCTAGTTGGACTAATACAAACAATTATTTTAATCGCACAGAATCCGGGGTAATAATTAGGTGGGTTAAACTAAGTTAACCCACCGGAATCATCCCGTTTATTTTTAAGGTAAAATCAAAAAACTTCCCTGACAGAAAAGAGTTTGATCGTCGAGAATAAAAGATTTAATCTCCACATCTTTGCCTAAATCGACGGTAAAGGGTTGCAAATCAATAGATAAATCTGGGGCTAAACCTTGCCATTGTCGGGGACTAATCCCTAAAGTGCGGGCATCTTTTAAGGTGATATCAGCAGTAAAAATTACTTCTGCACCTGTTTCTCTATGGCCGAGAAGAGAGAAATAGCCCTGATTTAGAAGAACATTTTTCCAGTTAAAACGCTGTTGTGAGATAATTTCTCTGGCGTTAACAATTCCGTTATTTTCTAGGGAAAAAATTAGTAAATCCGCCAAAGCATTAACCAAAATAGTCGAGGCGATCGAATTATTTAAATCCTGTTCGTTAATTTCTACCTCACCGCTAACCCGAATAGGTTCCAAAATTTTTAGGGGTTTCCCTCGCAAAACCTGCCCGATATTAAGACGAATATTTTCCCCTCTTAATTGCGCTTTACCTAGATGTAAACCTTGATAAATCGCTTTTCCTACGGCCAAAAATACCCCAGGGATATAACCGCGCAAAATTTGCCGATCATGACCTTGCAGCTGCATTTCTAAATCTTCTATCTGTTCTACTTGCGTTCTTAAGAACAGGCGTACTGCTGGCGGCAAAACCTTACTAATAATCTCACTTTGAGTATTAACCCACATAAACGTTATCTCACTCACTCCACAATTTTTCTAATTGTAACAGAGCTAGATCGATCGAACCATGAGGGGCTGCCGTCAGCTATCATACTAAATCCGTTGAGTACAGGCTAGTTATGAGGAGAGGCAAAAGGCAAAAGGCAAGAGGCAAAGGGAAATAAATAATCAGTTTTTAAGTAGGTAGGCGTTAAAAATTATCAGATGCCCCCCTTATCAAGGGGGGAAGGGTAGGGCTGTTTCATTCTCCCATCAGAATATCAAAAGTAAAAGCGATCACTGTCAGGTAAAATGAGGAGTGACCGGCAACTTTTCAAATATATGTTGAGCTTAATAGAAAAACTAAAACAAGTCAAGGACTTTCGGAAAGATAAAGGAAAAAGACACCCTTTATGGATAGTATTAGTAGTAATAATACTGGGAACAATGCTAGGATAC
>NZ_JADBTF010000152.1:0-3724 GCF_020246295.1 Microcystis sp. M090S1
AACGCCTTGGGAGAGTCCGGCCTCTGGATTCTTAATGGAGACATTGAGAATCTAAGCTGTCTCGTTGAACAAGGAATTTCCGATAGTGATAGGTCAAGAATCCCCCGTCACAGCGTAGCTTGACGGTGGGAGTATGTCAATTAACCTAACTGTTCAGGGGGAACTGTCAGCGCCATAATAATCGATGGACTTCGATCGAGAGCAGAAATTTTATGAGTTGCCGGCCAAAAAAGCCAATATGGGGTAATAACGAGCTATTCAGTTTTAAAAGCAATATTTAAGCAAAAATTTATGAAAATCGCTATTTTATCGCAAGACGCTTCTCTTTACTCGACCAAGCGACTGAAAGAAGCGGGAGAAGCCCAAGGCCATGAGGTACGAGTGATCAATTATTTGCGCTGTTACATGAACATCACCTCCCATAAACCCACGGTTGTCTATAACGGTAAACCCTTGGAGAGTTTCGACGCAATTATTCCCCGCATTGCCGCCTCAAAAACCTTCTATGGAACCGCAGTCGTCCGACAATTCGAGGTGATGAATGTTTTTACTACCAACGACTCGCAAGCAATTTCTCGGTCGCGGGATAAATTGCGTTGTCTGCAAATCCTCGCTCGGGAAGGGATCGGTTTACCTGTGACGGGAATTGCCCACGCAACTCAAGATATCGATGGTTTAATCGAAACCGTCGGCGGCACCCCTCTAGTGATTAAATTATTAGAAGGAACCCAAGGTATTGGGGTAGTCTTAGCGGAAACCGATCAAGCAGCCAAGTCAGTTATTGAAGCTTTTCGGCAATTAGAAGCTAATATCCTAGTACAGGAATATATTAAAGAGGCCAGTGGGGCAGATCTGCGCTGTTTTGTCATCGATGGAAAAGTGGTGGCCTCGATGAAGCGACAGGGGGCCGAAGGGGATTTTCGTTCTAATCTTCACCGCGGTGGTAAGGCAGAAAAGGTAAAATTAACCCCGGAGGAACGCAGTACGGCCATACGGGCCACTAAAGCCATGGGTTTACGGGTTGCGGGTGTGGACTTATTACGGTCCAATCATGGGCCTGTGGTTATCGAGGTCAATTCCTCTCCCGGTTTAGAAGGAATAGAAGCAGCCACCAGTGTGGATGTGGCTAAAAAAATTATTGATTTTGTCGCTAAAAATGCCCCCCTAGTCCTAAATCGCGATCGATATCAATATTAGCCGTCAGCCTTGGATCAGTTATCAGTTATCAGTAATCAGTTATCAGATGTGAGTTTTCAGTCAATAGTATTAAGCGATAAGCTCGGAGCTGCCTTTTTACTGAAAAAAATCTCCCCACACCCCACACCCTACACCCCACACCCCTTAAACAGGATTTAGTATCAGTTATCAATCGGCAAATACGCGGACGCTATCGGGAATAATCGATAGTTTTACCTTTGTACCGATGTCTAATTGGGTGTTAATCGTTGTTCTAGCGTGGATTTGGCTGCCGGTGGCCGTTAGCAGACAATAACGGTATTCCCGTCCTAAAAATTGGCGATCGCAAATAACCAGATCTCCCGTCTCATCCGGTTTAATTTTGACATCTTCCTCTCTCAGCATCAATTCCCCTTTGTCCAAATCTTGACCATCGGCAATTTCCCAGACTCCTATCTCGGTTTGCCATTGTTCCCCCTCCCGTCTAGCGGGGAGAAAATTCGCTTGGGTGACAAACTCGGCCACAAATCGCGAGGCCGGATGACTATAAATTGCTTCGGGATTGTTAATTTGTTCTAATTTTCCTTGACAAATGACTGCAATTGTGTCACTGATCACCATTGCCTCCTCCCGGTCGTGGGTGACAAAAATGGCCGAGATGCCGGTCGCTTTCAGGATATGACGGATCTCGTGCCGTAACCGTTGCCGTACCTGCACATCGAGATTACTTAAAGGTTCATCTAAGAGGATTAAAGAGGGTTTTGGGGCTAAAGCGCGGGCGAGGGCGACTCTTTGCTGTTGTCCTCCCGATAGCTGATGGGGATAACGTTTTTCTAGTCCTTGCAGTCCGACTAAATCCAAAGTTTCCGCCACCCTAGCGTTAATAGCTTTGGTCGATAATTTCTCCCCAGAATTTTTTAACCCGAAGGCGATATTTTCAGCAATGGTTAAATGGGGAAAAAGAGCGTAATCCTGAAAAACCATGCCCGTATTGCGTTTTTCCGGGGGAATAAAGGTTTTTTCGTCGGCAACTATTCGCCCTCCCAATTCAATCACTCCTTGAGATGGTTTTTCAAATCCCGCAATCATCCGGAGTAGAGTGGTTTTACCGCAGCCCGACGGACCCAATAATCCGAGAATTTCGCCCTCTGTTAAACTAAAACTGATATTATCGACAGCTAGAGTAGTAGAAGCGGGAAAACGCTTGTTAACCTCGGATAAACGCAGAATGACAGACTTTTTCATGGTGGGAAAGACAATCGCCCAGTCAGTGGCGGGGCTATTTACTTAAGAATTATTCCTAATTAGTTCACTATTATTGTTTATAACATCTCAATGGACTAATTAGGAAACTTTCTCAAAAATTTCATGCTCACACCTGAAGATATTATTCTCGTTCCCCGGGGGGCCGAGCATAGCTCAATCCGTCGAGGATTAAGAAACATCGGCGATTTAGCCCCGCAAATTATCCCGATTAACCTTGGTGCTCCAGAATTCCTCGACAGTTCCCCAGTCTCTAAGCTATCTCTAGAATTTCTTAATAAGCTCAAAGGAAAAATTGTGCTGATGGGATTAGCGGGCAGTCTCAGCGATCGCTATCGAGCCGGAGATGGGGTAATCTGTCAAGGTTGTGGCCTAGAAAAGGGGAATTATTGGCAGTGCGAACCAGAAATAACCGCAGAAATCGCCCAATTAACCGGATATAGCCTCGTTAAAGGTTTAACCAGCGATCGCCTGATTAGCCAGTCCGAGGAAAAACGACGTTTAGGACAGGGGGGCTATGAGGTGGTCGATATGGAAGGAGCAAAGATTTTAGCGGCTTTATCGGGGCAAAAAGTGGCAATTGTGCGCGTGATTAGCGACGAGGTGACGCAGGATTTACCCGATTTAGCCCCGGCAATTGATAATCAAGGTCAGCTGCTACCATTGCCCCTAGCTCGACAAATGTTAATCCGTCCCATCCCGGCCTTCCATTTGATTCAAGGTTCCCTAAAAGGTTTATCCGTACTAACTCAGGTGGTGCGAAAGTTGTGCGGCAGTAATTTTTAAAAGTTGCTTGCAGATTATTTTTTTTCTGTGCTATAGTGGTTAGGCTAAAATCAAGCGGATGTGGTGGAACTGGTAGACACGCACGTTTGAGGGGCGTGTGGCTTACGCCTTGCGAGTTCGAGTCTCGCCATCCGCATAAACTTTTATCTGCCCTCCGACAAGAATTGCCCTTGTCACCTTGAATGTCGGCAGGATGCCCCCGTTACACCCGTAGGGTTAGCGGGGGAGTCGCTCTTTTCCCCGTGGTACTAACGGTAATCGTCCCATCTTTCTCGACAAAGCGGAAGATTCGAGCGTCACAGTCGAAACTTGTTGAGGTGAAGTTCTTGACCTTTTTCCCCTTCTGTTTCGCCGTCAACCCCTACAACCTACTTAGGGCTTGCTGAATAATGGTAAAACCCTTTTAAAATAAGGCTTTTGACCTGTTAAAATCCGATGTTCATGCTGCGAAAATAGGATTGGAACCTTCAAAAACCTGGCATTATCCTTCTTATAGTAC
>NZ_JADBTF010000153.1:0-5829 GCF_020246295.1 Microcystis sp. M090S1
CAAAGGTGAGATGCTCCCCCCAACTCCCAACTCGTCCGGTCTATGGCAATATATACTAATCCTTTTATTGTGAATATTTCTGGCTGTTTTAACATCTCTTTTAGGCACGGAAACCAGATTCTTTCAATATTCAGAATTTCGAGCTTTAAAAATCTTTTTAGTTTTTTTCGCCGACTCTCAAACAGGATTGGTATTGGTAGTGCTTCTGCTAATATCTCTAACTTGGCTTGCTTTAGTATTTGCCAGGTTCCAACTATCATTAACAACAGTAGATATCTGGCTCGCCCCAGTTCATTTTCTAACACTTTCTGGTATAGTTCACTTATCATTTTTGTTCTCTAGGTCATATTTACTATATATGACTTATAGCGTTTTTCAGTCTGCTGAGGTACAAAAGTTATGGGTTTTAGGCACTCATGCAAGAGGCAAAAGGCAAAAGGGAAGAAAAATAGGTGTACCTCACTAGCTTAGGAAACGATATAAATTATCTGAAAAAACCCCCTAGGATGAGTTAGGAGGTTACAGGGAAAAAATTAATCAGGGTTGATGGGATTAACTGGCGCTAACTTCAGCAGGATAAACGCTAACTTGACGGCGACTTTTATCCTTGTATTCAAATTTGACCACACCATCAATTAAAGCGAATAAAGTATCATCGCCACCACGACCGACATTTTTACCCGGGTGAACTTTAGTACCCCGTTGACGGATGAGAATATTTCCCGCTTTTACCACTTGACCACCGTAGCGCTTAACGCCTAGTCTCTGGGAACGAGAATCGCGTCCGTTGCGGGTACTACCCGTACCTTTCTTATGAGCCATAATTTCTCTCCAAATGCTTTTTTGATTCTAAAAGTTATTCTTCTTCATCGCTACTATCTTCTACAACTTCAGCGACGGAGGTAGCAGCAGTGGCGACTAGGGTTTTACCGTTATAATTGATTGAATCAATCATAAAACGGGTAATTTCTTGACGATGACCGCGTTTTTTACGGGTTTTCTTTTTCGGGCGCATTTTATAAACAATAACTTTTTTGCCCCGACGATGTTGCATGACAGTGCCTTCGACGGTGGCCCCTTCGATAAAGGGTTGACCGATGCTAATATCATCCTCATCATGGATTAATAGCACTTTGTCGATGGTATGGGTACTTTGTTCATCGACGGGAAGAAGTTCGATATCGTAATAGCGACCGGGTTCTACCCGAATCTGTTTGCCACCGGTCTCAATAATTGCGTAACTCATGAATTTTCTGCGCTCGTTTTGCCGTACAGGTAGCTGAAAAAAATTCCAGCTTTTGTGCTAATGTCTTCACCTGATCCGAGCAGGAATTGACACGATTTACCATTATCTAATATCTAGGGGGCAATTGTCAAGCTTTTAGCCCACCGATTGGCTATATACTAAAAATAATCTTACGAAAAACTCAATTAAACCGTTATGGAACAGTGGGAAAGCAGAGGACACCTGTTAACCGAACAAATTAACCCAAACAGCCTAAATTTAGACCAATTAAACCCGCTCGAATTGGTGGATCTCTTCAATCGCGAGGATGCCCAAACCCTAAAAGCGATCGCCATGGCCCAGCAAGAATTGGCCCTAGCGATCTCCCTGACCAGTCAAGCTCTGGCTAAAGGTGGTAGACTCTTTTACATTGGGGCGGGAACCAGTGGCCGGCTGGGGGTTTTGGACGCGGCCGAATGTCCCCCCACCTTCTGCACTCCCCCGGAATTGGTACAGGGAATTATTGCCGGTGGAGCGGCGGCGCTGGTGCGTAGTTCCGAAGATTTGGAGGATAAAGCGGAAGATGGAGCGGCGATTATTGCCCAGCGAGAAATTCACGAATTAGACGTGGTAGTGGGGATTACCGCCGGGGGGACAACCCCCTACGTTCACGGGGCTTTACAGGCGGCAAAACAGCGAGGTGCGACGACGATTGCTATTAGTTGTGTCCCCGCCGAACAAGTGGAGATCGCGGTGGATGTGGATATCCGGTTATTGACTGGACCGGAACTTTTGGCCGGCTCCACACGGCTGAAAGCGGGAACGGTGACGAAAATGGCTTTAAATATCCTTTCCACAGGGACAATGGTAATGTTAGGCAAGGTTTACGGCAACCAGATGGTCGATGTGGCAGTTACTAATCATAAACTCCATGACCGCGCCCTGCGGATTATCTGCAACCTTACCGATGTTAGTCGCGAGGAAGCGGCTATTTTACTGGAAAAAAGTGGCCGCCGGGTTAAACTGGCTTTGTTAATGCAGAAAACGGGACTTTCGGCGGCCCCAGGACAAGAATTGTTACAAAAGCATCGGGGTCAATTACGGGCCGCCCTGCAAGCTTATAATCAAATTGATTGATAAAAACCTATTGATTTTGACTTTCCTATGGTTAATATTTCTTCGGAAATTGCTGCGATTGCTGTTATTTTCCTCGTCGCTGGTGCTATCTTGACTTGGAGTTTTTATCGGGCTAAACCCTACGGCCAACTGGGAATTTTAGCTTGGTTACAATCCTTGGTACTCATAGCTCCTTGGTTAATTTTTTTCGGGCTATTTGCGGCGGGAATTTATCTCAATCTAGCGGTAATTCTCTTTTTACTGGTTGCTTCCACCATTATCTATATTTATTTGGGCAACCGTTTACGCTTACTGAAAACCAATCAGATAATTGAACCGAAAGTTAACCCGGCAGTTAGCCAGTCCGTTACTCCTCTAGAAACCACGGCATCGGTGACAGTAATTGTACCGGATGTGATGCCAATTCCCGAAGAGGATTTAAAAGTTATTCAGAGTATTTTTGGGATAGATACTTTTTTTGCCACCGAAACTATCTCTTTTCAGGAAGGGGCAATTTTTAAAGGCAATTTACGGGGAGAACCGGATCTAGTTCACTCGCGCTTAACCCAGAAATTAAGTAATCATTTTGGCGATAAATATCGTTTATTTCTGGTGGAAGGAACCGAGGAAAAACCAGTGGTAATTATCCTTCCCAAAACTAACGATCCTAGTCCTGCCACTCTTGCTCAAAAAAATCTCTCTTTAGTTTTGTTAGTAGCCACTATTGTCACCAGCTTAGAAGCGGCGGGAATTTTATTAGGTTTTGATTTGTTTAGTAATTGGCAGAGATATCGAGAAGCAATTCCCCTGAGTTTGGGTTTATGGTCGGTATTAATTGCCCACGAAATCGGTCATCTAATTATCGCTAAACGCCATAATGTTCGTCTCAGTTTACCCTATTTTCTTCCCACTTGGCAGATTGGTTCTTTTGGGGCGATTACTCGTTTTGAATCTTTATTACCTAACCGCAGTGTCCTATTTGATATAGCTTTCGCTGGTCCTGCTTTGGGAGGTTTGGTTTCTTTAATCTTGTTAATCGTTGGACTGACTTTATCTAATTCGGCCAGCCTTTTTCAAATCCCTAGTACCTTTTTCCAAAGTTCAATTTTAGTGAGTTTTTTAGCGCGGATAGTTTTGGGCGACGAGTTACAAAATGCTGTTATCTCCGTGCATCCTTTAACTGTTATCGGTTGGTTAGGATTGGTGATTACCGCCCTTAATTTACTGCCTGCTGGACAGTTAGATGGTGGCAGAATTGTTCAGGCTATTTATGGTCGCAAAATTGCCCGCCGCACCACTGTGGCCACTTTGGTCATTTTGGGCATTATTTCCTTAGTTAATCCCAGTAATCCGATTCCTCTCTATTGGACAATTTTAGTCGCTTTTTTACAAAGAGAGTTGGAAAGACCTAGTTTAAATGAGTTAACCGAACCCGATGACACCCGCGCCGGTTGGGGTTTATTACTACTCTTTTTAATGTTGGCGACTCTGATTCCTTTAAGCCCTAGTTTAGCGGGACGGTTAGGCATCGGTGGCTAAATACTTCCCCGAAATTCTTGCCATTGATTGCCGTCAAAAAAAAGCTTGACAAAAACTCAAGTCTTGACTTATAATTTTCTTATAATGGGAATCCGTGTCCGCCTATAGACCCCTGATTTTTCCGTAAAATATAGCCTCCAGTATTTACCCCTGAAGATTTGACTTTTGGAGTTGCTCAAAATGTCTAACGAAACTGTCACTTATTCCCTAGAAGCTGTCCTGACAAGGATTGAGGGGAAAATCGACTCTCTAGAAAAACGCCTTGACGAGAAAATCGACTCTCTGGAAAAACGTATTGACGAGAAAATCGACTCTCTGGAAAACCGTATTGACGAGAGATTTGACAAGATAGAAGACCGGTTAACTAAAGTAGAAATAGGACAGGCCGAACTCAAGGGAGAAATCAAAGCTCTGGATGAACGAGTAAGCACAAAAATCGAGGGATTAACTGCAAGGGTTGCCTATCAGGAATTCACCAATCGAGGGATTCTGATAGCATTGGTGGTCGCTATTTTAGGAGGTGCCGCTAAACTTTTTGGTTTTTTCCCTAATCCTTAGAAGTTGCCGGTAGCCGTACCTAGTAGATAGGCTCTTCCCCAAAATTTTTCGCTCATTACCCCGATCATTCGTTAGAATAGATTCAGAATTTAAGGATAAAACCTCATCTATGAATCCCGTTGTTTTGGTGCATGGTTTTCTGGACACTACTGCTGTTTTTAAACCGATGAGCGAGTATTTAAACTATCATGGTTGGCAGGTGCATAGTTTTAATCTAATTCCCAATCATGGTTACAAAAAGTTAGAAGTTTTAGCCGGTCAGGTGGAGAATTATATCGAGAAAAACTTTGCTAAAGAGCAGAAAGTAGATCTGATTGGGTTTAGTATGGGAGGATTAATTACCCGCTACTACCTGCAAAGATTGGGAGGAGTGGAAAGAGTGCAACGTTACCTAAATATTTCTGCACCGAATCGAGGCACTTTAACCGCGTATAGTTTACCCTTAGATGGGATTAGACAAATGCAGCCGGGGAGTCAATTTCTAGAGGATTTAAATCAAGATTGTCAACAAATTTTAAATAAAATTAAAACCACAATTATCTGGACTCCCTACGATTTAATGATATTTCCTGCCCATAGTTCCCGTTTATCGGTGGGTAAAGAAATTTCGATTCCTGTATTGCTTCATGCTTGGATGGTCAAAGATAGCAAAGTTTTAACAACAATTAAAGAGGCTTTATTAGAATAGAAATACTGGTTCTCTCCAATACCCGAACAAGGTCAAAATATCACCAACAAAAAAGTTAATTATCATCAAAAAAGCTTGACTTATGGTTATAATTGTGCTAATTCAAAAATGAAACGCATCAGCGGCGGACTTCGGGATTTGTATCATTAGAAGATTATTAAAACTCTAGGTTTACTCACTTAAATTAGCAGTTTCTAGCCATTTTTTACCCATTTCAATGGGAATACCGAGGGGAGGACAGAGAACTTTAATTAATTCAATTCCTCCCGTGATTAAAATGCTTCTTAAGCGAGAATTTTTCTTGATTTCTGCGTCAACTTGTGCGACAAAAGTTTGTTTTTCAATTTCGGTATTAGTGGGATAAGTTTGGGTAAGTTGGCTGATAAGTTGCTGGATTTCTTGAGCGGCTTCAGCTAAATTTTGGGGTGTGGCGTAATTATGTTGAACTGCTTTTTGATCTCCTTGCACCGTATCGGCAAAGTTAGCAATATTTGCTCCACGAAGGTCATATTTAGGAGTTTCTGACATAGGATTAAAAGATTGAGGATTACTGATGAGAATTAGGGTTTGCGGCAAAAAGTACGGGCGAAGCATTCGGATAGAAAATCTCCGGTTTCACCGATAGGTTATTGCCCGAATGCTTCGCCCCTACAGGACGCGGGCCGATGAAGACGCAAGGTTTTGAAGGACGATTCTCTCAAAA
>NZ_JADBTF010000154.1:0-19720 GCF_020246295.1 Microcystis sp. M090S1
TCGGCTACTAACATTATTGTCCGTTGTCTTTTAACTCAGCGTCGGGTTTTGAAGGGTTGTCATCCGTTGTGATAATTGTACCAGAAGGCAATTGATAGCCTGTTAAATTCCCTTGTTTCCACCACCTCCAAGCCGTTCGATAACTTATTGCTGCTTTTTTTGCATAGTCTGATCGTCTCATGTCTATATATTACTATGCCTGACTATATCTGACTATATTTATATTGAAACTTTACAATACCTAGACTCTCTCGTTGACAAAAGGTCATTAGATAAAATTCTAGCGTTAAAACCAAAAATGTTGGGTTCTTCGTTACTTGGTATGATTCTATAGGGAGACATAAATCGACTAAATCCTGATCTGGCAAGAGATTTAATTGATTAGTTCGCTCCAGATCGCAAACAATTGACAAAAATCGCAGTAATGTCTGTTTCTATAAGGGTTTCATCCCTTATAACCCTGTCCGTTGCATAAGACAAACCGAAGAGATCAAGAAATTAACTAATTAATTTAACCTTCACCCCCCACCCAGTCAAACCAAGTTTAAAAGGTGAATGGTTTTATTTTCCTAGTACACAGGGATAGAGCTTCTCGTTTTTCGGGACGATTCCTGAGATAATCTTCTAACCAAAGACAACCTCGATCGAGCAATTTTTGTAAATAATTATATTCTGTTTCTAAGGGCCATCGATGCTTTCGACCATCCCTAGCAATAATCACAATCTCTTGACTATCAGGACTAAAAGTGATCCCATAGACGATATCTTCTTCTATTTTAAACTCCGAGCGCAAATTTCCGTCCATGTCCCAGCGTCTAGCTGTACCATCCCTTGAAATAGCGGCGATTTTTTCACCATCGGGACTAAAACTAACTCCATAAACGGGAAAAGAATCAGTTTTAATCTCCTTTAAAATATTACCCTGCAAATCCCAAATTTTAATCTTTCCCCGAGTAGCGGTAGCAATTTTTTGATGATCATGAGAAAACACCAAATCATAGATAATATTATCATCGGCTGTCCAGGAATTAATTAATTGAGGCCGATAATTACTTAAATGCCAGTATTGAACTTTTCCCTCGCTTGTTCCCGTGATTATTGCTGTTCCCTCTCCATTAAAAGCAAGACTATAAATCGGTACTTGACTAGCAGTAAATTCTTGAAGCATTGTTCCTTTTTGACTCCAGATTTGTACTTTTCCATTTCTTCCTGTAATCGCTATCTGATTACTATCGGGATGAAAAGCTATACTATAGATTGAGCGCATTTTTGTGGCAAATTCTCTAATTTTTTTACCTTGTGAATCGAGTAAAGTAATCTGACCATCTTTATTAGCAATAGCGATAATATTGCCCTGGGAATTAATGCTAACACTGGTATTATCGGCCCTAGCTTGATTTAAATTGTTCAGTTGCCAAATTTTAGCCGTTTCATCACTCGATCCAGTTACCACCTGTTTTCCATCTTGACTAAATACAGCAGTAAAAACTGATTCTTGATGTCCTCTGAGAGTAGTTATTTCTTCCCCTTGCATTCCCCAAATTTTAGCACTACCGTCACTAGATGCAGTAATTATAAACTTGCCATCAGGACTAAAATTAACACTGTTGACAAAATCTTGATGTCCCTGGAAAGTAGCTATTAAATTTCCCTGTAAATCCCAAATTTTAGCAGTTTTATCGGCCGCTGCCCCAGCAATTTTTTGACCGTCGGGACTAAAATTAACACTATAAAAAGCCTCAATATTTTCTTGACCTAAACTCAAGATAATTTTACCTGATAAATCCCAGATTTTAATCGTACCATCCCGGGAAGCGGTGGCAATTTTTTGACCATCGGGACTAAAACTAGCTGCATCTATCGATCTTTTATGTCCCTTAAATACCTGTAAAGTTTCACCTGATAAATTCCATAATCTAGCGGTTTTATCCCTGGAAGTGGTGACAATTTTTTGACCATCGGGACTAAAACTAACACTATAAACTGATTCTTGATGGTCAGGATAGGTGACTAAATTTTGCCCTTGCAAGTTCCAAATTTTGGCGGTTTTATCTTCGGAAGCAGTGGCGATTTTTTGACCATCGGGACTAAAACTAACACTATAAACTGCTCCTTGATGACCTGTCAAAGTTTGAATATTCTCACCTTTTTGATTCCAAATTTTTACCGTACCATCTTGAGAAGCAGTGGCAATTTTTTGACGATCAGGACTAATACTAACACTATAAATAGTTCCCCGGTGTCCTTGCAGTTGGTTTTTTTCTTGAATGCGATCTAAAATTTGTTGCAGGGTAATAATTGGACTGGTAGCAGGATATTTACCCAGGGTTTGGTCATCAGTAACGATATTTTTTAAACTATTTACTGCTTGCATGGCCGCCATTAAAGATTCTAGTTGTTCAAATTTAAATTGTTGCCAATAACTGTCACCATTGCGCTGTAATTTAATACCTAGTTGAGCGGTTTCTACTTGCTGCCACGCTTGTTTTACCTGGACAAAAGCTAAGAGAGAACCCAAAAGAGAAGCAATTAAAATTACCGAGCCAATTTGAATTCTTTTGGTGGCTTTTTGGTGAGCAATTGCTAGAATTTTATTAGCTTGCTTCTGAGTTTCTAGGCTAATTTCTGCCTCTCTTTTATCGAGATTTTGACTAGCAGTTAAAAACTGATAATCAAGATTACTTAAGCTTTTACCCTGAGACCAATCGAGGGCATTATTTAAAGCTTTTCCGCGTAAAAGCCGCGATTCATCGGTATAATTAGACTGTTGCCACGCGGCGATTGCTTCTGAGTAGGGACGCAATTGCTCTAATTGTTTTTCCAGCCAATTGAGATTAAATATTTCTCGATAAATAGGATTATAAACTACTAATTGATTATCCTTTTTTACCACTAACCCCGATAACCTTAATTCCCCTTGTTCTGGACTATCATCGCACAGGATTGCACCTTTTTCTAAAATTTGTTGATAGATGCCTAACAAACGACCCGCTTTGTCTTTATTTCTTAACAAGCGATCGGCAATAGTTCGCAGATGAACTGGTTCATCATTAGATTCCCAATTATTAATAATTCTCTCTTTGATCAGCGTCTCAATATCTAAATTACTTTCCAGCAATAGCTGACAGATTTTCTGGGTTAAAAATGGCTGTCCTCCCGTCCAAAAAATAACTTTTTCTAAGCAGTCGGGTTGATAATTACTTTGACCGGATAATCCCGCGGCTAGAGGAGCAATTTCTGCAAGATTAAATCCCGTTAATTCGATCGCTTGGCCGATATTAAAAGATGTTTGGGTCTTTTCGCGAATTAAATCTGCTGGGGTAGCAACACCGAATAAAGCGAAAGTAATTCTTTCATACTGGGCATTTTCCGCTCTTTGGTTATAACAATAACGAATCAGGGAAAAAAAGTCATCTAGAGAAAACTGTAAACTGAGAATTTTATCGATCTCGTCGATAAAAATATATATTTTCTCTCCCCGACAATAAACTAATAAAACTTCCTCGATAAATTGTCCCAAACGCTGCACGGGAGGTAAATCCTCTCGCTCGCGCAACCAGGATTTAAGATTAATTTTTCCCGTCAGATTAAATCCTAAAAACAAACGGGTAATCACCCCGTTATACCATTGGGATAAATTATCATTACTACCAAGACTGGTTATATCTACCGCCGCACAATCCATGCCCGATTGCTGTAAAATATGAGTCACTCGTACCCTTAAACTGGATTTACCCATCTGACGACAGTTAAAAACGTAGCAAAATTGACCATTTTTCAACGCCGTTAACAGTTCTCGATCGGCATTTCTCTCGATATAGGTAGGATGGTTATAGGCAAGACTACCCCCGACACGATATTGATAATTCATTATCCTTAAACAAAATTATTCCAATGTCACCAACGGAAATAAAATAGACAATGGGAGCATCTCACCTTTGTAACCCCTAAATCAGGTTTTTATGTCAAGCTATTTTGAAAGCCTTGCTAGAAAACAGTTTTAGGGATAAGTATAATTACTCACTTGCATAAATGAGATGCTCCCATAGACAATTGTGATGGAGATATCTATAATGCAAGGATAATCGCTATTGACAACCTATCCCCAAGGCAATTATGAAGAAAACTTTTTTCACCTCCATCGCCGTTAGTGCCACCCTCGTCAGTGGTATTGTTTTAGGTACTCTTGATGCTGGCAGTGCCTCCGCTTGTGCTTTCGCTAAAGCTAAAGGCATTTTTGGCAGCAATACCACCTTCCCTGTGGATGCTAACAAACTTATTTTAGGGGTTGCCGCCGCTACAGGAGCAATCACCGTAGCCGGTGTTTTAAGTTACCGTCGTTTTCACTCCGGGCAGCCTCCTGAAGATGCCGCCGCTAAGCTGCCGTCGGTATTTCCTATCCCCATTCCCTCCGTCGCTTTAAACGCGGCAGTGGAGGCGGAAGAAGCGGCAGAAACCAGCAAAATATCCTAAAAATCTGCTATATTTCCTCAAAAAAGGTGTTGGCATCCCCGCAGCTTTCCCGCTAGGCAACACCTTTTTCTGCCTAATTGTGTCCCAGTTATCAGAATTTTCAGCGATTTTTAAGTTATGTTAAAAGGTGCAACCCTACCACCAGAGGTAAAGATGGGCAACTCTATCACATTTTCTGACACCCCACTTCACAAAGATCATCACACTTGGGAGCATTTAAAACAAGCCATCGCCGCTAGTTCCGGTTTTCGGCGTTGGCAGCAAGAACAACTAGAATCAGGTAAAAATAGAGACGATGCTGATGCTCGCATTTGTTCCTATCTACGGGAAACTTTAGAAACTTTAGCCTACTAGATTGATGCTCCCCAGCTATGACTGCATGGGGACTTTTTTTGTCCGTTTAAGCTAATTTGAAGACCTTATTTTCTGCGCGCCTCGTAACCCAACAACCAGACAAAAGCGACAATTAAAGGCAGGAAATAATAAATAGCTCGATAGGCGATTAAAGAGCCTAAAAGCTCGGCATTAGATACATATTCGGGGCGTAATCTCAGCATGATAAACTCAAAAACACCTATTCCTCCCGGCACATTGCTTAATACCCCTGCCGTCATGGCAAATACATAGAGACCGAAAAATCCTAAAAACGAAGTATTATAGTTGTCTGGGAGAAGAAGATAGAGAACTCTAGCGGCTAATATCCAATCGATAAAAGTAACCAAAATCAAAGCCAGGGAAAGAGTCCAAGAGGGTAAATAGATATTTTCTTGGCCGATTCTTATTGGTTTTTTATAGGTGAGAGTCAAGAAAAAATATCCCGTAACCAGCAATAAAAAAATTATTCCTAAAGGTTTAGTAGTTAAAAAAGGTAATTTTAAAAGTTGAGGAATCCGTTGGGGATCGAGGAGGAAACTTAAACCACCAATCCCTAACATTCCTAACCAAAAGCTTAAATGGGTAAAAGTAATAACTTTGGCAATATCCACCACCCCCACCCCCGCAGTAGTATAGAAACGATAACGGATTGCTGTCCCAGAAAATAAGGTCAAACCAATGGTATTACCAAGAGCATAACTGATAAAAGCAGTGCGGATAATAGTGCCTAAAGCTAAGGGATGATTGATATAATAAAAACCTAGGCGATCATAACCCGTCATCGACAAATAACCCAAAGCCATCCAAAAAATAGCTTCTAGCTTACGACTTGTGGTAATATGATCCAAACTAGCCAAGAGTTGGGCAAAAGTGTAGTGTTTAAATTCTTGACTAATTGCCCAGACCGCTAGAATAAATAAACTCAAGGACAGGATAATCGGAGCAAAACGCAGGATTTTTTTATACATCTTACTTTTTACGAATTACTTTTGACTCATTAAAATTTATGAAAAGATCAAAGTTAGATTTAGCTAAACGTTTAAATCGATCCCGAAAAAGGAAATATGATAAATTCCTGACTTCCTCCTTATATTTAACAATTATTCTGGGTTTATCTTATCTACTCTACCTCAATCTTCCTTGGTCTTTTCATCTTTTTGTGCATTGGGTGACTAAAGGGGGTGATTTAGACAAAATTCCTGCCAAATTTTATGCAGAACTTAATCAATTATGTTTGAGGGCAGATAGTAGGGGGGAAGTAAGAACGAGAAACTATACAGAACATACAGAAATCGCCGAATCTCTTGGTACATTTAGATGTACTTTAGTTAATGGTGGTCAAGAATGGTTAATAGAAGATTATAAATCTTTTAGTTCTGCCGATGAAGCGATTTTAGGCACTCAGTTAGCGGTTTTTATCGCCGAGATTTTGGGAACGGATTATAGTTATAACATTCGCGCTTATATTCCCAATACTAAGTATCAAATAGCTCCCAAAACCAAATCCTAGACTAGGGATGGGTTTCTCACCCATCCTTAGAAAAAAATTAGTTTTCCGATACGGGTTTTGGTCGGGAAGGCCGAGGGATAGGGGATTGTCCGGGGGGAAAAGGTCGTTTTTCTCCTTCCCCCGAAAGATGACGATTTTTATCAAAAGGCTTTTTAAAACCTCCCTTACCCATCGGTTTTTTCTTGCTGGCAAAACCGAGGTCTAAACCTTCCAAAATGGTTAAGGCATCTCCTTTAAGTTGTACCTGAAAATCCCAAAAACGACTGATCGGTTTACCAGATAAAGTACCGCGCAATTTTAGTTTAAAAAACTTGGGTTTGTCCGCTTCAGTTTTGGGCATTTGTCGGATTTTGACCACTACCGCTTGATTTTCCCGTTCGGTAAAGATGACTTCGCCTCGAATCGAGAAATAACCCGGGGTAGAAGCGAGGAGAGGCTCTATCTCCTGATCATCCTCCTTTTTCAGGGTTTCTGGTTCCCAAACACCGACAATCTGAACATGAAGGGCATCATTTTCCTGACGGGTGCGCGGATAAACCACCCAAAGATGGGGTTTTTCCAGATCGAGATGATTTTTAACCAAACTGATCACCCGACCGAGAATCACAGAATCGATCAGAGTACCATCGGCAGTTAAAATATTGCCTTTAGTTAATTGTTCCTCCGATCGCTGATAATGGCCATAGACGAGACCGATCGCCCGATACTGCCGCAGATGACTGGGAGGGGGGATCGGTTGTTGACGTTTGACTTCTGCGGGGGTGGCTGACTCTACGGCTAAATCAGCCTCGGTATGGGGGGATTCAAGGGGGACTTCCTGAATTTCCACTTCAGGGGTCGGGGGGGTTTTCGGTGATTCGGTAAACCGATTCCCAGGACGATTCATATCACACTCCTAGCGGCGGAGACACATAGTAAATTAGTAATCAAGCAAGTCAAAAGCGCGATCTGGGGGGTTACAATAACCCTCTAGGGCGACTCTACTGGCATCTAATATATTAAGAACCATGATCTTTTGACTGTCAACCCAGTCAAAACCCTTTTGAGTCTTGACCGTTTGCCCATTGTACTTAATAAAGAGCGGCCAATTCGATCGATCCCCTCATCAAATCTCCAGATTTCCAGAACATTTTCCTCTCTGTCCCCTCGCACCCCAGTCTATGAAAGCCTCTCTCTCTCACCGTCGTTGGCTGTCCATCGGTCTCGTCCTGATGTTATTTGCTTTGCTGTCTTTCTCGATTATGCCGCTATTGACTTCTATTCTCAAAAGTCAGCACTCCTCGGGCCAGAGTCATCTGTCCGCAGTCAAACAAGAGGAATTAGCCAGTCAAGCACTGGGTTATCAGATGGTTTTAGAGCGCGAACCCGATAATCAGACGGCTTTGCGGGGATTATTAGATACTCGCTTACAGCAGGGCGATTTAAGGCAAGCGATCGAACCTTTAGAAAAATTAGCGCAACTTAACCCCCAACAATCCGATTATCTGCTACTTTTGGCGGAAGCGAAACAGCAAATAGAGGACTATGCAGGAGCCACAGGCAGTTATCGCGCTCTTTTAGCCTCCCATCCCCAAGAGCTGCGGGCCTTAACTGGATTAACTAATTTATTTCTCAGCCAAAACCGCTCGATCGAGGCGATTAGTCTGGTCAAAGACACGCTCGATCGCGCTTTAAAAGCTGCTGCCGATCCCAATAATCCTGCTAGTTTAATCGATATCGTTTCCGTTCAGTTACTTTTAGGCAAAATCTATTTCGAGCAGCAAAATTATCCGGAAGCTTTAAACGCCTATAAACAAGCTCAACAGATGGATGTTAACGATTTCCGACCGATTTTGGCAGCGGCGATCGTACTAAAAGAACAGGGCAAAAATCAAGAGGCTCAACCCCTCTTTCAAGATGCTCTCAGTCGCGCTCCTTTTGCTTACAGACAGGAGATTCAGACCCTAGCCGACGAAAATAACAAAATTGAAGCCACAGCCCCTAATCAGTGATCAGCTTTTTCTCCCTTCTCCCCTTGAGACTTGACACTGGGGACAAAAATGAGCCGAGCGCCCACTTAATTTAATTCTGGCAATAGTTGCACCGCAAAGGCGACAATTTTCGCCATTACGACCGTAAACCCAGGCCATCGCCCCATAATTGCCATTAACTCCCGTAACGTGGAGAAAATCGCTAAAACTGGTTCCGCCTTCAGCGATTGCAGTTTCCAATACAGAAATAATGTTTTTTGTCAATAAGTCTATTTGCTCAATTTTTAAGAGATTGGCGGCAGTTTGGGGATGGATACCACTTTTAAAAAGAACTTCATCCGCGTAGATATTGCCAATTCCTGCGACTACATTTTGATCGAGGAGAAAAGTTTTAATCGGACGACGACTTTTTTGACAGTGACTATAGAGGTAATCGGGGGTAAAATTGCGATCAAAGGGTTCTAGTCCCAGTTTTTTGAGACCGGTAATCACAGTTTCTGGGGTTTTATCGGCGGCAATCCACCAAATTTTCCCGAAAGTGCGGGTATCAACAAAACGCAATTCTTGCTGATTGGCAAAAAAGAAGCGTAAGCGCGTATGAATCGGCAGGGGAGTGGTATCTTTTACCCAGAGCAATTGTCCAGTCATACGCAGATGAACCCCGATACTGCTACCATTATCTAAATTGGCGAGGAGATATTTGCCTCGGCGCTGCCAATTGCTAATCGTGGTCTGAGCAATTCCTTGCAGAAAAGTTGCCTCGCAATTAGGGTAGGCTAGGGTACGCTGTAATAATACTTCCCCACCGATAATTTTTTGGCCCTGGGTAACTTGATTTAACCCGCGACGCACCGTTTCTACTTCTGGCAATTCTGGCATATAAGTAAGTAGGGTTTACTGAAAAAGTTTGTTGGTGGAGTTAGGAGTCAGTAGCCGGTCGTCAGGAGTCAGGAGTCAGTAGATAAACAGAACTTTTTATCGTGAAACGACACCAGATTAAGGTCAATTCTACTTTAACTTTAGCCTTTCGATGGTATCAATTATTTCCCGTTCAAAACTGACTTGAGCGCGATTAGTTTTACCACCAATATAAAAGCGATCACCCGATTGTAAAGCCCAAATTTGGGAATGGGAAAAGTAACTCATTACCACTCCCATCATCAATAAACCAAAACCTAAATAGACAATAGGCACTCCCGGATCTGCCTTAATTTGTAAACCTGTACTGCCCACTAATTCGACTATTTTTAGATTAACTCCATTGATAGGAATCGTCATTCCTTCTCGTACAGCAGAGGTTAAATCTCCCTTAGCATCATAGACAACTAACGTACCTTGTAAATCTCTGGCTAAAAGAGAAACTCCCTCACTAAGATCGGTTTTAGTCGGAATCCAAGTTCCCCAGATTTGTCCATTACCTTTCGTGTCTAAACTAGCCATCGGTAGCTGTAGGATCGGACTATTATTCACCTGTACTTTTACCCCAGCAATCCCCCAACTGGTTTGATAAAAAGTCACCCCTTTATGGTGCAAAGGTTGATTAACTTGAATAGTTTTGCGATCGATCTCCTGTCCTTGATTATCGATCACCGACAAATCAGAATAAAATTGTTCTATATCACCTTTAGGACTATAATCAATCCAAAAACGATTAACTTTAATCCCCCAATCCTTAGGGAGAGAATTTTTAGATAAGGGTCCAGCTTCAATAATATTTTTAACCTGAAAACTATCGCCACTAGCTACCATTTCTTGAGCGAAAAACCCGGTTAACGCTCCCCAGATCGCTCCTGCTAAAATAATTAACATGGCTGCATGAACGATAATCGGACCGATTTTACCAATCAGACCTTTACGAGCATAAAGACTGTTATTTTCTAGAAAAACTTTGTAGCCTTTTTTTTCTAACAAAGGGGTGAGGGATTCTAGGGAACCGGTTTCTAATTCGGCACTTAAAGCTAGTTTTTGAAATTGGCGAGATTGTTGATAAAATTGCCAGTTTCTGGCGGCCTTTAAAGCGGGAAATTGTCGTCGGAAGGTGCAAGCGGTTAAACTGGAACCAAAGAGAATTAATAATGATAGATACCACCAAGTGCTATAAACATGATTTAATCCCATTAGTAATAAAACTTTCCAAGTCAGAAACCCAAATAAAGCGGGTTTTTCAGGATAATTAGCTTGGTAGAAAGATAGAGATTGACCCTGTTCGATTACTGTCCCAGAAATGCTAAAAATAGCGATTAAAAGTAAAAGGATAATTGCTAATCGCAGATCGGCAATAGTCTGGATAAATTTACGTCCCCATCGGAGCGGTGTATTTTTTAAATTTGAGGAAGTTTCCGATATAGTCATAGGACCTCTTGTAAAGATCAAAAATTGTTGTTAGGGTTAGGAGTTAGTAGCCAGTAGTCAGTAGTCAGGAGAATTAAGAATGAATAATAATCAATTAGGCTGCATCTCACATTTGCAGAAACATCGACAACCAGCAATTATCAGTGATTCTTAAATTATCACAGATATATCAGCAGCTGTCTGTAGGCATCCCACCGAAAAGCTAATGCGCTCCGGGGTTTGGGGGGTTCTACCCCCCAAAAGCTTGGATTGAGTGATAAAATCGGAAGTAATGATCAATTTTAGAAGATAGTTTACCTTTAAAAATCCCAACTCAGCAGATTTACAAAAATGAGCAGTTTTTAAACCCTCAAAAATTAATTATGCAAGAGGTTCTATAGTTAAAAGTTGGGCCATTTTAGCCAATTATCCATTGTAACTCTCCACCATCACAGCAGACGGGATAATAAAGAAAAAACTCCAAAACCGATTAATAAAACCCCACTGACAGGATTAATCCACCCGGACCATTGACGCAGGGAAAGAAAGCTTTTCAGCGAGGCAGTAAAAGAACCGACGATAATTAAGGGTAAAACATAGCCAGCAGTGTAGGATAACAATAATCCCCCTCCTAAGCTTAAATCCCCCGTATTTGCCACCCATGCCAATAACGTTGCTAGAACAGGTGTACTGCAAGGAGAAGCGATTAAACCAAATGTTAAACCGAGAAGATAGGACCGCAAAATCGGGGGAAAATCGCCGGTAATCCAATCGGTAGCGCCAAGGGAAGGGAAGCGCAGGGGTAATAATTCCAAGAGGTTTAACCCCATCAAAATAGCGATCGCACTGACGATAATTGGTAAACCGATCCCCACCTGTCCATAGACTTTTCCTAAAGTAGCGGCAATTAGTCCCAATCCCGCTAAGGTGGTGGCTAATCCCAGAGAAAACCATGTGGACTGCCAAAAAGCCGCTAAACGACCTTGATTTTCGTAACCCCCGATATAAGCGACGGTAATCGGCAACATCGACAGCATACAGGGGGTAAGACTGGTGAGTAAACCGGCTAGAAAAATCACGGCAATACTGACAAAACTAAGGTGAGTTAGTTGGGAAGTCACTAAGCGATCAGCGTATTGTTCAAGGTGATAGAGTTGAGTCTGTAATTGGTCTAACATATCGGGGAATTTTTCAGGCTAAATTTGGCTCATTTCTAGGATATTACCATCGGGATCACTGACAAATAATGCCTTTCTGCCTGAGGCACTCATTTGAATTGTATAACCTTGACTTTCTAGATAGTTAACCATGGTTGCCACGTCATCAATAGCGAAGGCAATATGAGGATTGCGTCCCCATTTTTCGGGATTGGGACGGTAGTTTTGGTAATTGGTATCGACAATTAAATGAATTTGATAATCTCCCACTTGATACCAAACCCCATCGTATTGCAAAGGGCGATCGATTCTAGCCAATCCTAGAACATTTTCGTAAAAGTTAACGGCTTTTTCTAGATCGGTGACTAAAATCGCCGTGTGTAAGGATTCTGTAATGTTCATAGTTAATATCTGACTCGCGGATCGAGCCAACTATAGGTTAAATCGGCAATTAAGTTAAAGATAACAATTAAAATCCCATAGATAAAGGTAATCGCCATCACTACGGGGGTATCACTGCGGGAAATAGAATCAATTAATAAAGCACCGATACCCGGTACACGAAACACTTGTTCTGTAACTAAAGCACCGGTAAAAATTGAGGGAATATCGAGAGCAATCAGGGTGACAACGGGGATTAAAGCATTACGCACTATATGCTTAGTTAGGACAGAAAAATTAGTTAGTCCCTTGGCTAAGGCAGTTTTAACGTACTCTTGGTGAATTTCTTCAGTTACGGAAGAACGCACGAAACGCATCAACATCGCCCCTTGATATAAGCTTAATACGGTTATGGGCATAATTGACTGTTTAACCTGCTCGATCAAACTATTAAAATCGCTGATTTCTAGGGTACTATTATAAAAAGATGGTAGCCAATTTAACTGCACACTAAAGATAATAATTAATAATAATCCCGTCACAAAGGTGGGTAAAGAAAAGCCAAGTAGCGAAAAGGTAGAGATGATTTTGTCTAACCAAGAATAGCGCTTGACTGCTGAAATTACGCCTAAAGGAAAAGCAATTAAAACCCCGAAAATATAGGCAATACCGACAATCCAGAGAGTTGTGGGTAAACGCTGCCAAATGAGGGTAAAAACCGGGCTGCGACTGGTGAAAGAATAGCCCATATCTCCTTGAAGAAATGCTAACAACCACTTGACATAACGCACCGGAAGGGGTTGATCTAATCCGAGACTTTTGCGAATATTTTCTCGCACCGCTTCGGTGATAGCGGGATTAGCTGCAAATTCCCCCATCGGATCCCCCGGCGCTAGGGCCAAAATGCCAAAAACCACCATACTAATAGCTAAAAGAGTGGGAATCGAAAATAATAATCTTCTCAGAAAATATTTGAGCATTTATTTACTACGCTTCCAGTCCTTGATGTTCCAAGTATTTCTATCCCAGGGAGTTAATTCAAACCCCGACAAACTATTGCTAATTGCCACCACATCGGCACGATGAACTAGGGGAATAATCACAAAATCATTAATTAACATATCATTCATTTTAATTGCTATTTCTCTCCGTTTTTCTGGGTTTAATTCTTGACTAAAAGCTTGCCATAATTTATCGTATTCAGGATTGCAATAACGAGCATAATTATCTCCGGCCCAACCATCAGCTTTTTGGGGAATTTCGCTACAAGTAAAGGTTTTAAAATAGGCTTTCGGATCGGGACTATTATTACCTGTAGTGTACATTTGTAGGTCAGCATAAAACTTTTCTACCGTGTCATCGTTAGCAGGATCGCTAGAAAAGAAAATACTGGCATCAATAGTTTTTAATTCTACTCCTACCCCGATCGCTTGTAAACTTTGTTTGATAATTTCTTGGGTTTTCTGACGGAGAGGATTGACAGTGGTTTGAAAAACTAATTTCATTTCTACCCCATTTTTATCCCTAGTGCCATCACCATTACTATCTTTCCATCCCGCATCATCTAGTAATTTATTAGCCTTTTCTAGATTAAATTCATAGCGAGTATTGGGCGAATTATATTCCGATGGCATCACAATAAAATTAGGAGTTGTTTTCCCAGTAATACCATAAAGCTGCGTGGCAATAGTATCTCTATCAACGGCTAAAGATAAAGCTTCTCTTACTTTTACATCACTCAAAAAAGGATGGGGAAACTTAATACTAGACCTCTCACCTTCGGGAGTAGCTTGATTAGGATCGCTCAGATTAAATAAAACTCGTTCAATCAAAGAACCGAAACTAGATATTAACTGACCCCGACCCGCTTTTTCTAAATCACTTAAAACCTTAGCCTCTACTTGCAAATTATAGGCATAATCCGCCTCCTGTGTCTGTAAAACCGCTCGTGCCGCCGAAGTGGCATCACCTCCTCCTTTTAATTCTATTCTTTGAAAACCCAATTTATCCGCTTCTCGAAAGAAAGAATTTTGTTCATAAACCGCCGTATCTCCCGGTTTAAATTCTACCACTTTATAGGGGCCAGTTCCCACCGGTAATAAATTAGCAGGGGCCTGGCGTGCCGTTTCATTGCTATACTTTTCATAGAGATGAGCGGGTAAAATCATCCCTTCTGTCCCCACAAAAACTAATGACCACGCGGGATTAACTTGCTTAAAAGTTATTTTAACTGTATGGGGATCGATCGCTTCCACAGTTTTAACTATTTCATAATTGCCAGCGCTAGTAGAACCAGTTTTCGGATTGGTAATAAAATTATAGGTAGCGATGACATCTTTGGCAGTAAAAGGAGTACCATCTGACCATTTAATATCTTTTTTTAGCTTCCATGTCACCGATTTACCATCCCGGGCAACTCCCCCATTTTCAATAGTAGGAATTTCTGCCGCTAAAAAAGGAACTAATTCCCCTTTTTCATCGAAACTAGCCAAAGGTTCTAAGGTAATGCGACTCGCTTCTGAGTCTTTAAATCCCGTGGAGAGATGGGGATTTAAAATCGTCGGCGCTTGCCAATATAAAAGTTTTAAAGTTTCTGAATTATTATTGGTCGTTGCTGGGGGATTATTAGCTGTTTGTTGACGACAAGCACTAAAAAGCAGCGTACAACTAAGGGATAAAATCAACAGGGGCAAGAAAAGCGATCGCTTAAACATTTTTAGTGACAATCAATAATTCAACAGGGTGACTTAGGTGATTCCCTACCCCACCAATAACAAGTTATCAGACATTGAGTCTTGATCTCGATCGATTAATTGATTATTTGCCCTCATCCATTCCTAGTCAAGTTAAATCGATCGTGCTATAATAGCGGGCCTGTACTAGACAATAAAATTCTAGGCACGGCGACGAAAATGCTTATGACCTTATTTCATCAGGGTGCGACAGCAGAGGAAATCGTTAATCGTTACCCATCACTAAACCTAGCTGACGTTTACGCCACGATCGCTTTTTACCTCAAGCACCAATCGGAAGTAGAATCCTACTTGCAACAGCGACAACAGCAAGCACAGGAGATTCCGGTAATCAATCAAGGGAGATTTGACCCCCAGGGATTGCGAGATCGCTTTCTTGCGCGTAAAGCAGCGCGGCAAGCATGATTAAGCTTCTGGTTGATGAGAACTTTGATAATACTTAACTGGTGCGTTACGGCGGATTACTAATTTTGGTTTTTCATTCCAAGGTTATCACCGCCTAACGCACCCTACAAAATTGCTTTTGCATGAGTAGAAAACGGGTTTCTTGGAGAAACCCGTTTTCTGTGCGTTACTCAAGGGATTTAGTATGACTTCACAGATTAATATAGGAATAAATCTTCTTGGTAAAAAATATTATGTTTGGCAAGAAACAACCGAAACAACCGAACCAAGCGCAAAGTATGAGCGGTGTAACCGTCAATAGCGGTGTCGTTCAACAAGCTCAAGCGGGGCGCGATCTCCAGCAAATTCAATCAGGAAATCTGAAAACCCAACAGGAAATCACCAATACAGAGGTGGTTAAGCAGTTGGAGAATTTGGAAACAGCAGTGAAAGCCTCAGCCCTGACTCAAGAACAGAAAGATGAACTCCTCGATTATCTGCGCCCTGCCAAGCGCGAAGCAGCAAAGGAAGAGGGGAGCAAGGATTTAGTTGGACAAAATCTAAAACAGGTCAATGAGACGCTGAAAACGGTAAAAGAAACCACAGAGGCGGGAAAAAGCCTGTGGCAAACTGGACAGGAGGTTTTTAATGCGATCGCACCTTGGCTGGGTGTAGCGGCGAAATTTATCGGGCTATAGAACGTTTTATGAGGTACGAGTAATGGCTTCCCAGGATCAGAATATTGACCATAGTAGGATCACCAATAGTTCGGTTCAGCAGGTACAAGCTGGACGGGATGCTGTCAGCTTTCTCAATAGCCATGATAACCAAGTCATCATTGAAAATACTTTTCTGCGCTTGTTTGGCATCTCAGAGTCAAGCCAAGTAGATTGGGATTGGGGCAAGCTGTTACTAGAAAAGAAACAGTTGCCGGAAATTCGCCAGCGTTTGACTGATACTTTGGGGCGCGATCGCATTTTTATGGATGTGGCAATCGCAGAACAGCCATCCTGGGTAAATCGATCGCCCTTGGAAGCAGATCGCAGGTTGCAAATTGATGGGGAAGATTGCGGCATTCTCGATCCCAATAAAATGCTAATTGAAACCTTTGGACGGGATGATATTAAAGGGACACTGCTAATTTTAGGTGCGCCTGGATCGGGGAAAACTACAGCGTTGTTGAGCTTAGCTGAACAGTTGGTTTGTGGTGCGTTAGCGCAGCCGAAAACCGTTATTCCAGTTTTGTTTGAGCTTTCTACCTGGCGCGATGATAATCAAAGTATTCACGATTGGCTGATTGAACAATTATATGATTTGCACGGGGGCAACCGAAAACGCAAAATCTATGAGCAATGGTTAGAGAGACAGATATTATTGCCTCTGTTGGATGGTTTAGATGAATTAGGGTTAGAAAGACAGAAAAAATGCACTGACAAGCTGAATGAGTTTGCGAAGAAATATTCCCAAATGGTGGTTTGCTGTCGGGTCAAGGAATTTGAAACAGTAAATATCAAGCTTCATAACCTCAGAGGTGCGGTGTGTCTCCAGCCTTTATCTGATGGGCAAATTGAGGCTTATCTTCACAGTATCCACCGCTCGGAATTGTGGTCAGCCATGCAGACGAATCCTGCGTTACAAGCCCTTCTAGAAACGACTCCAGAGGGCGATCCTGGCTTATTGCGAGTGCCTCTATTCGTTAGGTTGACCGCCGATGTGTATGATCCGAATAACCCCATTCTCAGCCGAAAAGACCTATTGGAGAAGTATATTGAGCGTCAGTTATCTTTTGATCGGCGAGAGCGCGATCGGCGTAAAGGATTAAAAGGGCGCAAGTGGGCATACAAAACCGTAGAAGCGGAACCAAAGCTACAGGAAACTATCAGCAGTCTGAGCTGGATAGCACGGCAATTACAGGCTAACAATACGGTGGAATTAATGATTGAGCAAATGCAACCGAGTTGGATCGAGTCTCCACGATTGCAAGGTAATTACAAGCTAATTTTAGGACTAAACCTTGGGCTAATTTTAGGGCTATTTGGAGGAATGAGTGGAGGACTGATAGGGTGGAAAATTGGGGCAGGGGTAGTGTTTGAAAAACCATTTTTGGGATTAATTGGAGGATTGAGTGGAGGACTAGCCGGAGGATTGATGGTAGGGAATAAGATGGGGTTGGGGTTTTCCAGCGAAATCAAACCGGTAGAAACATTCCAAGTGCAGATATCAGCCGAAGCAATACTAAAAATATTAAGAGAATTTACTGATGGATCGGCTCATGGAATTGTCTCGGCATGGTTTTTGGGCAAAATTTCTGGATGGATTGTTGGGATGATTTATGGGTTGTTAATGTGGTCGAAAGGAGGTGTAATTCTTGGACTGTTTTGGGGCCTATTTATGGGATTCTTTGTATTTTTTATTGTAATGAGTTTTTGGTTTATTGTGGCATCACTACTTGGAGGTCTAATTCAAGGAATGAAACAAGAATTAAAGATACGAGTGCTTGCTAATCAGGGGATCTGGAACTCCTTGCAAAATATGTGGTTGATGACTATTCTAAGTTTCCCTCTCTTCGCAATATCAGCTAAATTGTCGAATATTTCATTATTCTTTGAATCTTTTCATCCTTCATCAAATATAGGAAGTGTTTCTATTTCTTCCTCGGCTGCAATTGGACTGCTTATGGCAGTGATCTTTTCTTTGAATGCTGGTGGCGGGTTAGCCTGTATGCAGCACCTTTCCCTGCGTATTGTCCTTTGGCGAAGTGGCACAATTCCTTGGAATTTTGCCCGCTTCCTTAACTACTGTGTCGAGAGGCGTTTGCTGTTGCGTGTTGGTGGGCGTTACCGTTTCCTGCACCGCGAATTACTCGATCATTTTGCCCAGAGTGGTAGCTGATCATGTATGGCTGAGTTGGCGAAAAGAAAAACATAGCGATCGCAATCTTGTAGGGTGCGTTCCCTAATGTGGCTCCCACTGCTCCACTAGCAGTAGGCTAATCTGGCTAACACGCTTTTGGGCGTGATATACGGAAAAGTTACAGCAAAAAAGGAGGTTTATTATGGCTGAACGATTAGCAGTTGATGTTTCACCAACTTATGAAAGTGGATTTCTTGGTAGGCGAGGAGACGATAAATTTCCTTGCACCGGAGCAAGAATAACACGGGTGGAATTCCACAAAGAGGTTTCCAAACACCGTATTACTCCCTTTGATGATGGCATAGGACGGGGTGACGCTCACACAAATGATACTGAACTGCCAGATGTTGGAGTTCACTACTGGCTAGATGCAGGAACGAGGCTGAAATACATTTTGAAGGTCTGGGTTGAGGATTAAGGATTTTGTGAATCAGTCGTTGGGGGGCGTTGGCTCCCCTTGCTTTTTTTGTGCGCTACTATGGAATTAAATGATTAAAAGCTAAGACTGCTATGGCACTGGCATCGAATGGACAAACAGCTATAATCCGCACAGAGCGAGGGCTTACAATTGCGGATACTCGTATTACTCTGTATGACGTAATCGATTATCTCAAAGCTCAGTATCCACCCAAGTTTATTCGTGATGCCTTCAATCTTACAGATGCTCAGATTCATGCTGCCCTTTCCTACATTGAAACACATCGAACAGAAGTGGAAGCAGAGTATCAGGAGGTTTTAAAGACTGCCGCAGAAACTAAACAATTTTGGGAAGAGAGGAATCGCGAACGTTTTGCTCGGATCGCTGCTACTCCTCCTCGTCCAGGCTATGAAGCGGTTAGAGCTAAACTTCAGGAACGGAGAGCAAAGCGGGAAGCGAAGAAGCAATGATTGTTCTGGCTGATTACAACTTGAATCGGCAGGCAATTCTGATCTCTGGAAGTCTTGTTGTTAGCGGGTTATTAGATCTCGCTCTAATTCGGTTGAGGACATTTGAAGACGTTGGCTTACCCGCAGACAGCAATGATCGAGTAGTTTGGAGATTTGCCCAAACCAACGGGATGCTCTTACTTACGGCAAACCGGAATGCGAAGGGTGAAGACTCGTTGGAACAAGTAATGCGTGAAGAAAATCAACCGACTTCATTTCCGATCATTACGATTGGCGATCCGGATAGGGTCAATGAATCTGACTATCGAGAACGCTGCGTTGAAAGGCTTGTAGAAATTGTGATCGATATCCAAGACTATATGGGGGCTGGTCGGTTGTTTATTCCATAAGGTGATTGGCGCATCATATCTGTTGGTGACACAGCATAACAACCCCAATGCACACCGACCGACGAAAGCTAATGGGACTTAGACAAAAAACAAATCGAGAAAAGCCTCAACTCCAATTCCCGCTTGGGATTTACTTCGAGAAGCCCAAAATCGCTGAAACCCAGATAGATCAAGGAAAATCATAAATCGAGGTTAA
>NZ_JADBTF010000155.1:0-25429 GCF_020246295.1 Microcystis sp. M090S1
AAGTATTTCGACAACAAACCCTATTTTTGGACGGGAGGTTATTTCGTGGCTAGTTGTGGCGGCGTTACTGTCGAACAACTAAAAAAATACGTCGAGAACCAAAACTCCCCAAAAGTGGAAACGCTACCGCGTTAGTTTCATTCTGGTGGCGATTCATCTCCCGTTAACTGCGTAGCGGTTTAACGGGAGTCCTCTCGTTCCATTGAGATAGACAAAAGGCAGTAATATTGATTAGTTAATTTCCCCATCTCCCCCCGCAACGCGCACGAAGTGGTCTCCCCACACCCCACACCCCACACCCTACACCCAACCCCTTTTTTTACTGAAAAATGATGTTTTCCTTCCTGAAAAAAAGCTATTGAGATAGACAAAAGGCAGTAATATTGATTAGTTAATTTCCCCAACTCTCACACCCCACACCCCACACCCCACACCCCACACCCAACCCCTTTTTTTACTGAAAAATGATGTTTTCCTTCCTGAAAAAAAGCTATAAATGGCTAGGACTAGCGATAATAACGGTGATTTTGGCGATTACACCCGCCGCCATTGCCCAATCAACCACTAGCGCCATACCTCTGGCAAAAATTAACTGGTTACAGGCGATTTTTTTGGGATTTGTGCAGGGAGTGACGGAATTTTTGCCGATTAGCAGTACCGCTCATCTAAAAGTGATTCCCGTCTTTTTGGGTTGGGGAGATCCCGGTGTCACCTATACGGCAGTGATTCAATTGGGCAGTATTGCGGCGGTATTGTCCTATTTTTGGCAGGATTTAAGGCAAATATCCACGGGAATGGTGAAAGCGGTGGCTAGTTCCGATTATCGTTCCCAGGATTTTCGTTTGGCCGTGGGGATTATCCTAGGCACAATTCCGATCGTTTTCTTCGGTTTGTTAATGAAACTTTTCATTCCCGATTTAGATAATTCCCCCCTGAGAAGCATGACAGCGATCGCCTGTGCCTCTATAGTCATGTCTTTACTCTTAGCTACGGCCGAAAAAATCGGGAAACATAAACGCAGTTTTGAGACTTTGCGACAAAAAGACGGGGTTTTAATGGGATTAGCCCAAGCTTTAGCCCTAATACCGGGGGTATCTCGTTCTGGGTCCACCTTAACTGCCGGGTTATTCATGGGTTTAGAAAGGGCCGTAGCGGCGCGATTTTCCTTTCTGCTGGGGATTCCGGCGATAACTTTAGCCGGTTTAGTGGAATTTAAAGGCGTTCTCGACCAGATTAACACCAGTGAATTAATTACCCTCGCTATTGGGGTAATTTCCTCGGGGATATTTTCCTATCTTTCGATCGCTTGGTTATTAGATTATCTCAAAAAACAGAGTACCTGGGTTTTTGTCTGGTATCGTCTCTTTTTCGGGGTTACTATCCTGATTGGTGTGGCCTGGGGGCGTTTTTCCTGACCTTTTGGCATTCTAATTAGGGTTTGCGGCAAAAAGTTTGTTGGTGGGGTTAGGAGTCGGTCGTCAGGAGTCGGTCGTCAGGAGTCGGTCGGGGTAGTCAGAATAACAGAATGACCTCGCGCACTGGGAAGCAGATCCCTTTGTAATCACCTCCGGAAAGTGCAAGGGTTTTGAGTCTCTCGGATCGATTTCTCAACCTTTATTTCTTGCACTTTTTTGGCTAAAAAAGTCCCAAAACCGCTTTCTAGTAAGGCTTCCAGTAATTTTCAGCCAGCCCTAATTAATTTCTAAAAAAATCTTGCAATTTTTTTAGATAAGTAGGGGCATCTTCTAACATGGGAAAGTGAGCAGTATTAGCCATCTCCACATACTGGATATTATTATTCAAATCCGCCGCCATTTTGCCCATTTTGGCAGGGATAATAATATCTTTTTCCCCCGATACTAAAAGAGTTGGTATCTTAATCTCTGCAAATTTATCCGGCATAATTTCCACTGCTTTTTTACTCACAGATGTATAAATTGTGCCTAGGGCGGCCTCGTAATCTGCCGCTAAAAAATCTTCTAAAAAAGCAATTCTTTCTGATTTTGGGATCGATCGATGCAAGAATCTCGCCATAAATAATCGATCGGCAAAAGGTACTTTTAAAAACCAATCATAACGAAACTGTACCACATACTTACCGAATTTATGAAAGGCAGCAAAAGCCGCTTTATTATACTCAAAAATGCCATTACAGGTTAAAACTGCTTTGACCACTCTTTCGGGGTACATAGTAATAAAAAAAGTCGCCACCGATGCCCCCATAGAGTGACTATTAAGATAGACTTTTTCAATTTCCAAACTATCTAAAAACAAGGCCAAATCAAGGGCATATTCTTCTAAATCGTAGGAAAGATCGGGGGATTTTTCCGGCAATTTAGACCGACCAAAACCCCGCATATCGTACAATAAACAATCAAAGCGATCGCAAATTGCCGCAGCGGTTGATCGCCAATAGCGTCCCGATCCTCCCCAACCATGAATAAACACCATAACCGGCTTTTTCTGGGCAGATTCTGACCCCCGAATCCACTCGTAATAGTGGGGAACACCGCGAACAGTGACTGTTTTATCGATTATTTGAGTTTTCATGATAGTTAAGTAGGGAGGTACAATTATTTGTAGGATGGGTTAGCGGTAGCGTAACCCATGCGGGCGTTGGGTTTCATGCTTCAACCCAACCTACGTTCATCTTATATTTAATTCCACCCACCTACTTAGATACCTAGCCATCCTCGTAAAGAGTTTTGCCAACGTCGCGCATCTGTGTCCGATAGTCGTCCGATTGTCTTAAGGATAACGAACGAGAACGATTTCAAGCTTCGAGTAATCGTTCATAGATGTCGTCTTCCAGATTATCCCAAATCTTAGCCAGTGCAGTTTCGCTGACTTTTTGCCAGAAATCCGAGTTTGTCTCCTCCGGGATGAGGGTGACTAGAACTCTAGTACCCTCTGGAATCGGCACGGATTCGAGGAGTTCGATCCGGCCTTCTTTGATGATCGCAGGAACGGTGTTCAGCATGGTTAACCTCGATTTTTCCCCTTAAGCGGATTCTTGACTAGGTAGAGAGGAAGGATGAACCAATAGCTCTGCCGTGGAACGTTTTTCCACCATTTCGCGGGTGATTAAACATCGTTTCACGTCTTTGCGCGAGGGCAATTCGTACATGACATCGAGCATTAATTCCTCGACAATACCCCGCAGGGCCCGGGCCCCAGTTTTGCGACGATAGGCCTCTTGGGCGATCGCTAGGACGGCATCAGATTTAAACTCTAACTGTACATTGTCCATCTTCAACAGTTTTTGATACTGTTTCACCAAAGCGTTGCGGGGTTGCGTCAGGATAGCGATTAAAGCTTCCTCATCCAGGGGTGACAGTGCCGCTAGGACGGGAATTCGACCGACAAACTCTGGAATCATGCCAAATTTGACTAAATCATCGGGAGTCATTTGTTTTAATAACCCTGCCGCTACCTTATCCTTACTAGCTTGGCCATCTCCCGGTTGAATAAAGCCCATGGATTTTTTACCGAGACGCTGATCGATCACCTTATCTAAACCGACAAACGCCCCACCGCAGATAAACAGGATATTGCTGGTGTCGATCTGAATACAATCCTGATAGGGGTGTTTGCGGCCGCCTTGGGGGGGAACATTGGCGATCGTTCCCTCTAACATTTTCAGTAAAGCTTGCTGAACCCCTTCTCCGGACACATCCCGGGTAATCGAGGTATTTTCGCTCTTACGGGCAATTTTATCGATTTCATCAATGTAGATAATGCCCCGCTGCGCCTCTTCCACGTCCAAATCTGCCACTTGTAACAGACGCAAGAGAATATTTTCCACATCTTCCCCCACATAACCGGCCTCGGTTAAAGTGGTGGCATCGGCGACAGCAAAAGGTACATCGAGGATTTTAGCCAGAGTTTGAGCTAGAAGGGTTTTTCCCGATCCTGTGGGACCAATTAACAGAATATTAGATTTTTGCAGTTCGATGCTATCTTCTGGATTGCCGCCACCGGCTTTTTGGGTTTGGATATCTTTGAGGCGTTTGTAATGGTTATAAACGGCCACCGAAAGCACTTTTTTCGCCTCATTTTGACCAATAACGTAGTCATCGAGGTATTTTTTAATCTCTCTTGGTTTGGGAATTTGTTCCCAAGTGGTTTTGTTTTGGCCCGATCGCCGTTTGTTGGGACGTTCCTCCACTGGGGCGACCGGACTGGGCGGTTCCATCAATTCCTCATCGAGAATTTCGTTACACAGTTCCACACACTCGTCACAAATATAGACCCCCGGCCCGGCGATTAATTTTCGCACTTGTTCCTGGGATTTGCCGCAAAATGAACACTTGAGGTGGGAGTCGTATTTAGACATAGTTTATTATTTACAGGGAAGTAACGGGAACGGTAGGATCGGGCAGTTCGGGACGGGAAATCACCAGATCGATTAACCCATATTCTTTGGCTTCGACGGCCGACATGAAAAAGTCCCGTTCGGTGTCGTTGGCTATGCGATCGTAGGGTTGACCGGTGTGGTGAGCCAGCATGGTATTGAGTCTCTGTTTAATATAGAGGATCTCTTTGGCTTGGATGGCGATATCACTAGCTTGACCTTGGGCACCGCCGAGGGGTTGGTGAATCATGATCCGGCTACTGGGTAGGGACATCCGTTTACCTGCCGCGCCACCACAAAGCAGGAATGCTCCCATACTAGCGGCTAAACCGAAACAAATTGTCGCCACGTCGGGGCGAATTTGTTGCATGGTGTCGTAGATAGCTAGTCCGGCATAAACGGAACCACCGGGGGAGTTGATATAGAGTTGGATATCTTTTTCGGGATCTTCTGCCTCCAAGTAGAGGAGTTGGGCAACGATCGAATCAGCGACCTGATCATCGACGGGGGTTCCCAAAAAGACAATTCTCTCGCGCAAGAGTCGAGAATAGATATCAAAAGCCCGTTCACCCATGCCAGACTGTTCGATTACCACGGGTAAAACGTTAGCTAGGGAGTTTCTCCCCGTGTTGGCGTAGATAGCAGGGCGACAATTACTGGTAATTGGGTAGTCAGGTGATCTCGATTCGAGCATAATTTTTTCGGTTCCGCTATCACAATCTTAGGGGTTTTGCTTGGCTGTGGAGCTTTTATTGGCAAATGTTAAGCATCTTTAGCACTTCTGTCCATCTATTATGCCCTAAGTTTCCCCCGGTTGGCAGGAATCAGTTATCAGTGATCAGTTATCAGTTATCAGGAGATGGGGGAATGGGGGAATGGGGGAATTCAACTAATACCCCAAAACCCTAAAACCCTAACACCCCAACACCCCAACACGACTGCTAACTCCTTACGGTTATTCTTCCTCAGCCTCAGCTGCCAACACTTCCACTTCGGTGAATGCGAAGGTTTCTTCCGTTTCCTCCTCCTCGCTTGTTTCTTCCTCTAGGGAACCTTTGGGGACAAGGGTGATAGTAGCTTTTTCTTTCAGCCATTCCAGGGTGTTTTCCGCCAGCATTTCTTCAGTGATCACCTGTTCCAGACGCTGCATATCTATGTCGCGATCGGACAATTGCGCCATGATATTAGCGATTTTTTCCGCTACTGCTTCGGGACTGACTTCAATGCCCGCGACTTTAGCCAATTCCTGCACCACCAGAGTCTCTTTCAGACTTTTGATCGCATCGGGACGGGCGTTTTCCCGCATTTTGGGAATATTATCTTTTGTAAACAACTGGTTGACATCTAGCCCCATTTGTTGGAACTGCATGAAGCTTTGGGTCAAAATATGCGTCACTTCCTTTTCGATCAGCGTCTCCGGTAAATCTAAAGTCGCACCTTTGACCAATTCCTTGGTTAAAGCGTCATAAATGCTTTCTTTGGTTTCCTTCTCCGCTTGTTCTTGGAAACGTTTCTCTAAACTTGCTCTTAATTCGGCGATTGTTTCCTGATCGCTGACTTCTTGGGCAAAATCGTCGTCAAGCTCCGGTAATTCCTTCGCTTTTAACTCTTTCATCGTAATTGTAAAGATTACTGCTTTTGCTGCCACATCTTCTTTGGGATAATCTTCCGGGAAAGTTAAAGTCATCTCTTTGACTTCTTCCGGTTTCATGCCGATAATTCCTTCCACCATACCCTCGATAAAGCGTCCTGCTTCCATATCCACCCGCAGATCTTCGCCGTCAATATCCGGGATATCCTCGCCAGTTTCGGCGGATTTTCCCCGATAATCAACGATCGCCACATCTCCCAGCTGCGCCCCGCGATCTTCCACGGGAACCAATGTCGCTAACTGTTCTTGACGCTCTTTAAACCAATTTTCCACGGATTCGGGATCATAAACGGTTTCTTCGGCAGTAACGCTCAGATTTTCGTAATCTCCGAGAATAATTGTCGGGGCCACATCCAAGGAAACTGAAAAAGTCAAAGCTTTACCCGGTTCATAGGCAGCGATCAAATCCTCAAACTTAGACAATAGCTGCGGATTGCCCAGGGACTCGATACCCTCCTGTTTCAGGGCAGATTCGAGGCAATTTTCAATTAATTCCTCAATTACCGCCGCTTTTACCGCCTTAGTTCCCAATCTTTGCAGAAGGATCTGACGGGGAACCTTGCCGGGGCGAAAACCGGGTATATTGGCCGACTTCGCTAAATTCTTGACCACTTGCTCGTGGGTGTTTTTCGTGGTTTCGGCGGGAATTTCAATTTCTAAACCTATCTGACTGGCAGGAAGCTTTTCCTGAATAACTTTCATTGATTTTTCTAGCTCTTACGACAAGGAACGTTTATAATAGGGTGAGCGGTGTTTGCGCCTGCGGTGGATCCGTCCCGCTCGTGATATTCTAGGGGAATAGCTGCAGTTGCTCCCCAAGCTCTCACAATCTTTTTATTTTAGCGGTCAATGGGGTATATTTAATTTATTCCGTCCTTGGGGCAGTTAAGCCCAATCAGAAAATTTTGCTGATCAAAAGCCGATCAATCCAAGTTTTAGAATAACTCGGTGGACAAAAAAGATTTTTTACTGTAACGATTTCTTCGGATCATTATCATCACCCAACTCGTCAGGAGGTCACACAATTTGAGTCAAAAAGTACGGGTCGCTATTTTAGGAGCCACCGGGGCCGTGGGAACGGAATTACTAGAGTTATTAGCTAGTCGTCAATTTCCTCTCGCTAGTCTAAAATTACTGGCTTCCGAGCGTTCTGCTGGAAAAACCCTCGATTTTCGGGGCGAAAGTCTCCTAATCGAAGCGGTAAACGAGCGCTCTTTTCGGGAGGTGGATATCGTTCTTGCTTCTGCGGGGGGGGCCACCTCGAAAGCTTGGGCGAAAACTATTGTCGAGTCGGGTGCGACGATTATCGATAACTCCAGTGCTTTTCGCATGAATCCCGAAGTGCCTTTAGTTGTCCCGGAAATCAATCCCGACAGTGTGGACAATCACCGGGGCATTATCGCTAATCCCAACTGTACGACAATTCTTTTAGGAGTGGCGATCTGGCCTCTCCACCAAGTACAGGCGATCGAGCGAGTAGTAGTTTCTACTTATCAGTCTGCTAGTGGTGCTGGAGCGCGAGCCATGGAGGAGGTAAAACAGCAAGCGCAAGCAATTCTTGATAATCGGCAACCTCCCACTAATTCCTTCCCCTATCCCCTCGCTTTTAATCTTTTTCCCCACAATACCCCGATTAATGGTCAAGGGTACTGCGAGGAAGAAATGAAAATGGTCAACGAAACCCGCAAGATTTTTGCTTGTCCGGGGCTGCGGGTTAGCGCCACCTGTGTAAGGGTTCCCGTGCTGCGGGCCCATTCGGAATCGGTTAACCTAGAATTTAGTCAGCCTTTTTCTGTGGTGAAGGCTAGAGAGATTCTTCAGTCCGCTCCGGGGGTAAAATTAGTGGAAGATTGGGACGCTAATTATTTTCCCATGCCAATTGATGCTACTGGTCGCGATGAAGTATTAGTGGGACGCATTCGTCAAGATATCTCCCATCCTAACGGTCTAGAATTGTGGCTATGCGGCGATCAAATTCGCAAGGGTGCGGCTTTAAATGCTGTACAAATTGCCGAACTTTTAGTCAAGAAAAATCTCGTCGGTTCAAGATTAGCAACAGTTTGATAATTAAGCGATCAGCCATCAGCTAGATCAAGGCGATGATAACTAGACCTCTGGTAAAAATCAAAAATTGTTGTTGGGGTTAGGAGCCAGTAGTCAGTAGTCAGGAGGATTAAGAATGAATAATAATCAATTAAATAGTCCTACCCTAACCCATCCTACAAATAATTAATTGTGCCTCCCTACTTAGGAGGATTGTCAGATTCTTTCTTTTGCCTCTTGCCTTCAGAAGCTGATAACTGATAACTGATAACTGATAACTGATAACTGATAAATGATAACTGATAACTGATAAATGAGTGAAACAACATATTTTGGACGAGTAATTACGGCGATGGTGACTCCCTTCACCGTCGAGGGTCAAGTTAATTATGCCCTGGTGGAAAAATTGGCCGATTATCTAGTTACTCACGGTAGCGATGGTATAGTGGTCTGTGGGACGACGGGAGAATCACCCACCCTAAGTTGGCAGGAAGAATACGAACTATTTAGTATTGTCAAAAAAGCGGTTAATGGTCGGGGAAAAGTGATCGCGGGGACGGGTTCTAATTCCACTTCCGAAGCGATCGAAGCTACCCAACAGGCTGCTAAACTGGGTTTAGATGGCTCTTTACAAGTGGTTCCCTACTACAATAAACCACCCCAAGAGGGTTTATACGAGCATTTTCGCACCATTGCCAAAGCTTGTCCCGATCTGCCGGTGATGCTTTATAATATCCCCGGTCGTACGGGTCAAAATATGACCCCGGAAACGATTATTAAACTGGCAGCAGTTGATAATATTGTGGCGGTAAAAGAAGCTAGTGGTAATTTAGAACAAACCTGTAAGATTTACTGTCATACTCCTGAAAATTTCGCTATTTATTCCGGCGATGATTTTCTCACCTTACCCCTAATGACCTGTGGTGCGGTGGGGGTGGTCAGTGTTGCTAGTCATCTGGTGGGAGAAGAAATCCAAGGGATGATTCAAGCTTTATTAACCGGAGATGCGGCCAAAGCGATCGAGATTAACTTGAAATTATTTCCCCTGTTTAAAGGTTTATTCTGTGCCACTAATCCAATTCCAATTAAAGCGGCCTTAAATCTAGTCGGTTGGGAGGTGGGGGGTCTAAGACTTCCTTTATGTTCCTTAAGTCCCGAACTAGAAGAAGGATTAGCAAAAATTATGCAAGAATTGGCTTTAATCTAGAAAAATACTAGAAATTCTTGCCCACTAAACTGGGATTTTTCGAGAAAGTAGGTTATAATATTAATAGCTTAACTAGAAGAAAAGAAATATAGTTTAGAACTGCTAGAAAGTATTGATACTAAGTGAGTTTAGCTAGGTGTTATTTCCCTAGTTCGACTTATTCTAACTATTCATTTTTTGAGATTTCCCGTCCAAAAAAACCACCTGAAAAATCACCATAACTTACCATCAAAGGACACCTAATGAATCAAGATAAAACCGAAGCAAAACTAAAGATCATTCCCCTAGGAGGATTACACGAAATCGGCAAAAACACCTGTGTTTTTGAGTACGATGATGAGATTATTCTCCTGGATGCCGGTTTAGCTTTTCCTTCCGATGATATGCACGGGGTCAATGTAGTGCTTCCCGATATGACTTATCTAAGAGAAAATCGCCATAAAATTAAGGGTATGATCGTCACCCACGGTCACGAAGATCATATCGGTGGCATTCCCTACCATCTCAAACAATTTGATGTACCAATTATCTACGGTCCGCGTCTAGCGATGGCTTTATTGCGGGATAAATTGGAAGAAGCAGGATTAGCAAATCGTACCAAATTAGAAACCGTAGTTCCCCGGCAAATGGTGCGTTTAGGTAAATCTTTCATGGTGGAATATATCCGCAATACCCACTCGATCGCCGATAGTTTTTGTGTAGCAATTCACACTCCTTTAGGGGTAGTTATTCACACAGGAGATTTTAAAATTGACCATACTCCCGTGGATGGCGAATTCTTTGATCTACAAAAAATTGCCGAACATGGCGAGAAAGGGGTGCTATGTTTATTGAGTGATTCCACTAACGCGGAAGTACCCGGTTATACTCCTTCGGAAGCTTCCGTTTATCCCGGTTTAGAGCGGGTTTTTAACCAAGCAACGGGACGGATTATGATCACTACCTTTGCTTCCTCGGTGCATCGGATTAATCTGGTGTTGAAATTGGCCCAGAAATTTAACCGGAAAGTGGTGGTAGTGGGTCGATCGATGTTAAATGTCATCGCTCATGCGCGCAATTTGGGGTATATAAAATGTCCCGATGATCTGTTTGAACCCTTGAAAGCGACCCGCAATTTAGCCGATGATAAAATCGTCATTTTAACCACAGGCTCCCAGGGGGAACCTTTAGCGGCCATGACACGGATTTCTAAGGGTGAACATCCTCATATTCGCGTGCGTCAGGGGGATACGATTGTCTTTTCCGCTAATCCGATTCCGGGTAATACGATCGCTGTGGTCAATACAATTGATCGCCTGATGATGCAGGGTGCTAACGTAGTTTACGGACGCGATAAGGGAATTCACGTTTCCGGCCATGGTTCCCAAGAAGACCATAAATTGATGCTATCTTTGACCCGGCCGAAGTTTTTTGTGCCAGTGCATGGAGAACACCGAATGCTGGTCAAACACGCTCAGATGGCCCAAAGTATGGGTATTGCTGCCGAAAATATGGTGATTGTCAAAAATGGTGACACGATCGAGTTAACTGGCGATCGCATTGCTATCGGCGCTCCAGTGCCTTCGGGAATCGAGTTAGTCGATCAAGCGGGTGTAGTCCACGAACACATTATGCAGGAAAGACAACAGTTAGCCGAAGATGGTGTGATTACGATCGCATCCTTCGTTAACGGTGAGGGACAATTAAGCGCACCTCCAGAGATTAATTTGCGCGGTGTGGTCACAAAAGTGGAAATCTCGCTGCTGAATCAGTTAATTATTCGGGCGATCGAACGCTGTTTAAGCGATCGCATCGGTGAATTTAAAACCGCCACGGGAGTCCAGGATTGGGCCGGTTTGCGGGCCGAAATCGAGACGACTTTGCAGCGTTTAATTAAACGGGAGTTACAGAGTCAACCTCTAGTGATTTTCCTCCTGCAAGCGGCGGCAACGGAACCAGCGAACAATCGTACTTATCGCCGCCGTCGTCCCGCAGCTACCATGGCCTCCTAATATCAGTGAGCAGTGAGCAGTAAACAGTAATCAGTGATCAGTAAACAGTGATCAGCGATCAGTAAACAGTGAAAAGATGGCAAGAAACTGCTATTTAATACTGGTCACTTAACACATACTGCTCACTTAAAACTCAAATCTGATAACTGATAACTTACCCACTGATAACTGATAACTGATAACTGATAACTGACCATGTTCCATGCTGCCGATTTGCGATCGCTGCTGACCGCCGTTGCCAGGGGAGAAATTAACCCAGAGACAGCCTTAGATAAACTTAAACATCTGGCCTTTGAACCGGTGGAAGACTTCGCTAAAATTGACCATCATCGTCAATTAAGAACGGGATTTCCGGAGGTTATCTGGGGGCCGGGTAAAACCACCGCTCAAATCGCCCAAATTATCAATGTTTTGCGTCAAAATAGTCCCGTGGTTATGGCCACCCGCATTGAAGCAGAGATAGCAGCCCAGCTACAGGAACAGGTGACAGACTTAGTTTATTATCCCTTAGCCCGCATCTGTGCCATTGCCGCAGCTGCCCCAGAAAATCCCCCAAAAGGGATAATTTCCATCCTAACGGCGGGAACTGCCGATATTCCCGTAGCGGAGGAGGCGGCGGTTACTGCTCAATTATGCGGTTTTTCCGTGCAGCGTCTCTGGGATGTGGGAGTAGCGGGAATTCATCGCCTCTTGAATCATCGCCATCTATTGGATGCCGCCGATGTGTTAATTGTTGTTGCGGGAATGGAAGGAGCCTTACCAAGTGTGGTAGCGGGATTAGTTGATCGCCCGGTGATCGCCGTTCCCACCAGTATCGGTTACGGAACCAGTTTCGGTGGTATTGCTCCTTTGTTAACTATGCTCAATTCCTGCGCGGTCGGTATCGGTGTGGTTAATATCGATAATGGTTTTGGGGCTGCCATGTTAGCCGGCCAAATTTTACGCACGGCGGCCAGATTAGCCTAGATTTTCCCTCATCTCAGGCTGGAAATCCTATACAGTTGGTATAGGGATAAACTACTTTGAAAAAGAAGCCGATATGCACCTAAGTGAAATTACTCATCCCAACCAGTTACATGGTTTATCACTCCGTCAATTAGAAGATATTGCCCGTCAGATTCGCGAAAAACACCTCCAGACGATCGCCGCTACTGGTGGACATTTGGGACCGGGGTTAGGAGTCGTAGAACTAACGATCGCCCTTTACCAGACCCTCGATCTCGATCGAGATAAAGTCCTTTGGGACGTGGGACACCAAGCTTATCCGCACAAACTCCTTACCGGTCGCTATAACGATTTTCACACCCTGCGCCAAAAAAACGGCGTTGCGGGCTATCTAAAACGTTGCGAGAGCAAATTTGACCATTTTGGGGCTGGACACGCCTCTACGAGCATTTCTGCGGGGTTAGGAATGGCTTTAGCCCGGGATGCCAAGGGGGAAGATTTCAAGGTGGTATCGATCATCGGGGATGGCGCTTTAACCGGGGGTATGGCCCTAGAGGCGATTAACCATGCTGGACATTTACCGAACACCAACATCATGGTTATCCTCAACGATAACGAGATGTCCATTTCCCCCAACGTCGGGGCAATTTCCCGCTATCTCAATAAAGTTCGTCTGAGCGAACCCGTCCAGTTTATCGCCGATAATCTCGAAGAACAATTTAAAAATCTACCCTTTTTCGGTGACTCCCTCACTCCCGAAATGGAACGAGTCAAAGAAGGAATGAAACGGTTAGCAGTTCCCAAAGTCGGCGCGGTCATCGAGGAATTGGGCTTTAAATATTTTGGCCCGATTGATGGTCATAATATTCCCGAATTAATCGCCACTTTTAAACAGGCCCATAAGGTCCACGGACCGGTTTTCGTCCACGTTGCCACCGTGAAAGGCAAAGGCTACGAATTAGCCGAAAAAGATCAAGTGGGTTATCATGCCCAAAATCCCTTTAATTTAGCCACGGGTAAACCGATTCCCTCCAGTAAACCGAAACCTCCCGCTTATTCCAAAGTTTTCGGGCATACTCTCACTAAATTAGCGGAAAATGACCCGCGCATTATTGGTATCACCGCCGCCATGGCCACCGGGACGGGATTAGATAAATTTCAGGCAAAACTGCCGAAACAGTATATCGATGTGGGAATTGCCGAACAACACGCTGTTACTCTCGCCGGTGGTCTTGCTTGCGAAGGAATGCGCCCGGTTGTCACTATTTACTCTACTTTCCTGCAGCGGGCTTTTGATCAGATTATTCATGATATCTGCATTCAAAATCTACCGGTTTTCTTCTGCATGGACCGGGCCGGTATTGTCGGGGCCGATGGACCGACCCACCAAGGGATGTACGATATCGCCTACCTGCGTTGTATCCCCAATATGACCATTATGGCCCCCAAAGATGAGGCGGAACTGCAAAGAATGGTGGTGACGGGGATTAATCATACCAGCGGCCCCATTGCCATGCGTTATCCCCGGGGCAACGGTTTAGGGGTTCCCCTGATGGAAGAGGGTTGGGAAGCTTTACCCATCGGTAAGGGCGAAATTCTCCGCAGTGGCGATGATATTCTCCTGTTGGGATACGGCACTATGGTCAACACTTCCCTACAAGTGGCCGAAATCCTCAGCGAACACGGCATTGAAGCCACAGTGGTTAATGCTCGTTTTGTCAAGCCCCTTGATACAGAACTTATCTTTCCCCTTGCCCAACGTCTTGGTAAAGTGGTGACTTTGGAAGAAGGTTGTTTGATGGGTGGTTTTGGTTCTGCGGTTTTGGAAGCTTTACAGGATGCTAATATTCTAGTTCCGGTCAAACGTTTCGGGGTTCCCGATAAATTAGTGGACCACGCAAAACCAGAGGAATCCTTCGCTGATTTGGGTTTAACCAGTCCTCAGATTGCCCAACAGGTTTTAGCGGCATTTTTTAGCCAAAAACAAACCGCTAACGTCGGTTAAAATCTCAAGATTAGCTTGTCCAGTTTTCCCGAAAAATTAGGGAAGACTGGTTTTTTTTGGTCTAGATAGTCAATGAAGACTGCCGGCAATAAATAGTGAGGGGAACGAACCACAGAGACACAAAGGACACAAAGATCGATCACTACTATAGAAGTTAAATTTATCACACAAAGAATAGGAGAGTCCAGTAGCTTTAAGAGCATCAGCCATGAGTTGGTCATCAATGAGAGTCTTATACCAATTCTCCAAAGTCTGACTACAGAAGTTTAATCCCCCTAAATCCCCCTTAAAAAGGGTGACTTAAGTTCGATGTGTAGTTTTCATTTAGAGAAATGGTATTAGTTCTCATAGTATCCCTAGTTGTGTATAGTAGATTAAACCTCTTGCATGATTAATTTTTGAGGGTTCAAAAATGAGAAAAAAGGTTAAATTTTGTCAAGAAATTGCTTGAAGTTTTGTAAAGCCACTTGACTTAAAGACAGAATTGTGTACAATCGTTTATCGGTAATTTTACCCGGAGTGCTGTGTATGGTTTCATCAGTTCATCGTATGGCTTCTGGCGTTGAAACAAATTTTGTTTTAGAGCTAACCTTCGAGCAAGAGCAGAATAGGAGGATATGTCAACCATGTTAAGCACTGATCTAGAGATAAGACTAGCAACTTTAGAAGCTGAAGTAGCACTGCTTAAGCGTTTGCTACCTACTGTCAGCGAAACTCCCTGGTGGGAAAAAATTGTCGGCACTTTTGCTGATGATCCAGCTTACGAAGAGGCAATGCAGTTTGGTCAAGAGTACCGTCAGTCCCTAAAACCATTAGCCGAGGAAGCATACGAATCCTGAAATGTATCTCCTTGACACAGATCATATTACTATTCTCGATCGCGGGGGTCAACTGGCACAACAATTGCTGAAAAAACTGGCTGCTATTACGAGCAGCGAAGTTGCTACCACAATTATCACCTACGAAGAACAAATGCGGGGATGGCTCAGTTACATAGCCAAGACCAGTTCGATTGAAACCCAAGTTGTTGCCTATCGAAGGCTAGAAAAGCACCTCGCTAATTATCGCACGATTCCTATTGTCGGCTTTGATGAAAAGGCAGGTCAAGTTTTTCAAGAACTTCGGGTAACTTACCCTCGTTTGGGTTCGATGGATTTGAAGATTGCTGCTATCTCAATGGTTAATCAGGCTATCCTGCTGACGCGAAATCTCTCAGATTTTGGGCAAATTGCCGGTTTAAGAGCAGAAGACTGGACGATTACAAGCAACTGAATTACCTATGGAAAACGTTTCATCAGTTCATCGTATGGCTTCTGGCTGGGATTTAGCAGTTAATAACCGCAATGGTCAACTCGCTCTTGTGGTTGAGGTCAAGTGCAAAACCAACGTATCCCCAGAATGGGCGGCAAAACTCCGACGCAATATTCTGGCACACGGTACTTTTGCCAAGGCTCCCTATTTTTTGCTGGTCTTTCCTGACAGATTTTACTTATGGAGTGATGTTGGGGCTTTTCAGGAGCAGAGTGAACCTAGTTATCTGATTGATGCCAGTCCCATTCTTCAGCCTTATTTTCAACGAGCAGGGGTAACGAATGACCAAATTAGTAGGCAAAGTCTTGAACTAATTGTTGCTTCCTGGTTGGGAGAGATTATTTATTCTGAAAAGCCGCCTGAAGCTCTCGATGATTCTCAGCGTTGGTTGATTGATTCAGGGTTGTATGCTGCTTTAGCTGGGGGAAAATTTCAGCGTGAGGCAGCGGCGTGAATATCTATGTTGAAACAAATTTTGTTTTAGAGCTAACCTTCGAGCAAGAGCAGAATAGGAGTATATATCAACCAAACTACTTTTCTCGGGTAAAGCATTAGAGTTGAAAACCTCAAGAAATCAAGTGGTAGGAGAAGCTGAAATTAGCTTTAAGTGCTTCACAAAAGGAATAAAATCTTTATCTGAAAAAAGGAGCGGAAGATTATTTTAAATACAAAAGGAGGCAATAATAACATCAGCAGTTTTTCTAATAGTTATCCCCTTCTTGCGTAACTGGCGATAATTGTCCGCGCTTTTCAATGCCATTCTCAAACCTAGTAAATCATAAATAGGGTCTGCTGAAAAAGTACGGGCGAAGCATTCGGGCAATAACCTATCGGTGAAACCGTAGATTTTCTATCCGAATGCTTCGCCCCTACAGGACACGGGCCGATGAAGACGCAAGGTTTTGAACGAAGATTCTCTCAAAATCTTGCACCTGTTTCGCAAAACAGAACCCTAAAACCCTTACCTCGTCTATATTTCACATTTATTCAGCAAGCCCTAAATAGTCAATGAAGTTAGTAAGCGATAGGCTATTTGATAATCCTTATCACTCCTAAAACCTTGGAGAACTTCGGTGAGAATAATATCACCAATAGCTATCGGCTCAACTCCCAGCAATAAATCAAGTTCTGTTGTTTCCGTAGTATTATAACCATTGAAATAATCAATCCAAACACTGGAATCCACAAGAATCATTGATTGTGCCTCATTTCCTCAAGGTTTCCTTCCCATTTAAGCTTACCTTTAAAGGCTTTAATTTTCTCCTGTTGTTTGAGCCGAATCAAAGTCTTAAGACCCAATTCAACAACTTCTTGTTTAGTCTTTAAACCAGTAGCTTTAAGAGCATCAGCCATGAGTTGGTCATCAATGATAATGTTAGTCGTCATCCTATTCCTAGTTGTGTATAGTAGATTGTTAATATACACATTATATAGGGTTTGCTGAATAAATGTGAGATGTAAGCAAGGTAGAGATTTTGTGGCTTTTCTCGCAAAACAGGTGCAAGATTGTGAGAGAATCGTCGTTCAAAATCTTGCGTCTTTATCGGCCCGCGTCCTGTAGGGGCGAAGCATTCGGACAATAACCTATCGGTGAAACTGTAGATTTTCTATCCGAATGCTTCGCCCGTACTTTTTGCCGCATACCCTATTTAGGAGAAAACTGCTCGATTCAATAATTTGAGCCAAAACCCAATATTTTTAAAGACATCGGTGCAGTTTCCCGCAAGTGTCGCTCATTTTTGATAGACAAAAGTTATTGCTGTCACCCCAAACACAAGTTTACTGTCCCACTCGCCAAATTTTGATAGTTTTGTCAACACTTCCACTAGCTAAATAGCGACCATCGGGACTATATGCTACTGAGAAAACTGTCTCAGAATGACCGGTAAGGGTACGCAATTCGTTTCCCGTTGCTACCTCCCAAATTTTGATAGTTTTGTCCTGACTCCCACTAGCTAAATAGCGTCCATCGGGACTATATGCTACTGACCTAACTACCTCAGAATGACGAGTAGGGGTACGCAATTCTCTTACCGTTGCTACCTCCCAAATTTTGATAGCACCGTCACCAATCCCACTAGCTAAATAGCGGCCATCGGGACTATATGCTACTGATAAAACCGCGTGAGAATGACCAGTAAGAGTACGCAATTCTGTTTCCGTTGCTACCTCCCAAATTTTGATAGTTTTGTCAAGACTCCCACTAGCTAAATAGCGGCCATCGGGACTATATGCCACTGACCAAACCGTCATAGAATGACCGGTAAGGGTACGCAATTCTTTTCCCGTTGCCACCTCCCAAATTTTGATAGTTTTGTCACTACTCCCACTAGCTAAATAGCGGCCATCGGGACTATATGCCACTGACCAAAACGTCATATAATGACCAGTAAGGGTACGCACTTTTCCCGTTGCTACCTCCCAAATCTTGATAGTTTTATCCTGACTCCCACTAGCTAAATAGCGGCCATCGGGACTATATGCCACTGACAAAACCACCCCGGAATGACCAGTAAGGGTACGCAATCCTTTTCCTGTTGCCACCTCCCAAATTTTGATAGTTTTGTCCTTACTACCACTAGCTAAATAGCGGCCATCGGGACTATATGCTACTGAGAAAACTGTCTCAGAATGACCAGTAAGGGTTTTATCTAAGGGTGAAACCGAAGGATTAATATTAGGAATAACTGGCGGTTGTTTTTGAGTTACAACAGGCAGCGGATTTGGTGGTGGTGGAGATGGTCTATTAGGAGGTATAGGAGGTAACTTTAATTGCCGTTCAATCTCATCCAAACGTTGTAAAATAACCCTAGTATTAGCCGGTCTATTCTTTGGCAATCTTCCCATTAACTCATCAATAAAATCCAACAATAACGGGTGAATATTTTCCGTTTCTTCTCGCCAAGGTAAAACATCATTAATCGGATCATACATTTCTAAGGGATGTTTTCCGGTTAATAAATGTACAAAAGTTCGTCCTAAAGCATGAAAATCTGATTGAATCACCGCTTGGCCATGTTGTTGTTCATTGGGTGTATATCCGCGTGAGATAATACCTGTTACCTGTTGACCTTTTACCTTTTGATGATAGGTTTGGGTTTCTTCCCTTGCTGTGCCAAAATCAATTAACACCAACTCGCCACTATTCCGCAACATGATATTAGGGGGTTTAATATCTCGATGCAGCCAATTCTGTTGATGAATTTTATCGAGAATTAAAGTAATTTCTCTCAGCCATTTAAAAGCTCGTTTTTGACTTAATTTATCATACTGCTTTAGCCACTGTTCTAAATTAATCCCCTCCACTTTTTCCATAACTAAACAGTGTAATATTTTCCCTTCTCTCGTGGAATATTGAAAATAGGCATCTGCTCGAGGAACACCGGTGACATTTTGACGACTCAACTCTAATAAAACGTCATATTCCCGTTTAAATAATTCAACTGCCTTCGGGTCATTATTACATTTTTCTTGTAATACCTTGAGGATTTTGGCTGTAAAACCTTCAAAAGCCTCATAAACAACGCCAAAACCGGTCGTATCACTCAATAACCGACTCACCCTATATTTACCATTTAACAACAACTCAGAGCCGCAACTTTGACAGTAACGAGTATTCGAGTTATTATTACTCGGATGCTCCGGTTGAGAACAATCGGGATTAATACAGTAACAGGGTTTCATCTCGGCTATCAGTTATTTTATTGAGTGAATAATTGCAAGTTTTCCCTTCCCTGACCTTGACAGCATTTTATCATAAGTAGCTGGTTATAATTAAATTAAAAATGGATTTTAGGTTCGATCCCCCCTGCCCCCCTTGATAAGGGGGGTGCCGATCCCCCCTTAGTCCCCCCTTTAATCCCCCCTTGATAAGGGGGGCATCTGATAATTTTTAACGCCTACCTACTTAAGTAAGCTAAAACGGATTTTAACCGCCTATCTTTAGATTAGCTGTCTCGGAGTCTCGACTAGGAAATTAATTTTGCACGACTACTTAACTAACACTCCATTCAGAAAAATTTCGGCAATACCTTCGGCCATTTCTTGTAAAGCTAAGGGGGAAGCATTACTATCTAAAATAGTTTCACTGGAAAAACCGGCAATTGCGAACATTCCTAGAAAAACCTGGGCGACAATTTTCGGATTCATGGGACGATAGACACCACGATCGATCGCTGTTTGAAAAAAAGCCTCGGCCACATCGGTCATTTTGGCAATTACTTCCGATTGAATTCGCTCTTTTAATTCGGGGTGAAATTGCGCCTCTATAAAACAAACTCGCAATAAATCGCTATTTTCTCGCATTCTCAAGACCCGACGCCGCATCACCTGCGCTACCGCTTTATAACTGCCCATTTCGCTCAATTCCGTCAGCAAGTCGGTGAGAATATCCACCCATCCCCTAGTGGCCACTTCGATTAAAATCGCCTTTTTGTTGGGAAAATAACGAAATAAAGTTCCTTCTGCCACATTTGCGCTTCCTGCTAGGTCTTTGGTCGTGGTTCCTTCATAACCCTTAGCGGCAAATAAACGTAAAGCGGCCTGTAGAATACGACTACGGATATCTTCTTCCCCAGAATTGGTCTCAGCTAGGGAACGTCGAAAAAGACTTTGCATAATTATTGACAGCTAGAACGGGATAGAGCCATTGTCAACGATCAAGTCAGGTGTTTGCTCAAATGCTTCATAAAATTTTGAGTAATTGGGGTTAGAGATTGTTCAGGGGAATGGAGTAACTTGGCCTTGAACAACGAGCGCAGCAGCATAAATAGATTTCCTCTAGGTTGTTTTGAGTGGAGATACCAGCAAAGGAATCTTTAAGAAATTACCCAAAATCCCTGCGTATAGATATTGACGGCGCTAGACTCCCAACGTATAGATAAATACTGTTTCTGGAAGTCCATGACTGTGAGCTACGAAAAAATCACCCCACCTACAACAGGCTCGACAATTACTTTTTCTGACGGAAAACCTCTAGTTCCCGACGATCCCATCATTCCCTTCATTCGTGGTGACGGTACGGGAGTCGATATCTGGCCCGCAACCGAAAAAGTTATCGATGCAGCGATCGCCACAGCCTACGCTGGTCAAAGGAAAATCCATTGGTTTAAAGTCTATGCTGGCGATGAAGCTTGCGAAATCTACGGAACCTATCAATATCTACCCCAAGATACATTGACAGCGATTAAAGAATATGGTATTGCCATCAAGGGTCCCTTGACCACTCCGATCGGTGGCGGCATTCGTTCCCTGAATGTGGCTTTGCGGCAAATTTTTGACCTCTATGCCTGTGTTCGTCCCTGTCGTTACTATGCGGGAACCCCTTCCCCCCATAAAACCCCGGAAAAACTCGATGTCATTGTCTATCGGGAAAATACCGAGGATATCTATCTCGGCATCGAATGGAAACAAGGCACGGAAATCGCCGATAAACTGATTAATTATCTCAACACGGAACTAATTCCCGCCACTCCCGAACATGGTAAAAAACAAATTCCCCTCGACGCGGGTATCGGGATCAAACCGATTAGTAAGACAGGTTCCCAAAGATTAGTCCGCCGGGCGATCGAACGAGCGCTGACTTTACCGAAACCGAAAAATCAAGTTACTCTCGTCCACAAGGGTAACATTATGAAATATACGGAAGGGGCGTTTCGGGATTGGGGTTATGAATTAGCTAAAAGTGAATTCCGGGATGTGTGCGTCACCGAGATGGAATCATGGATACTCAGCAATAAGGAGAAAAACCCCGATCTGAGCATCGAAGATAACGCCCGCATGGTGGAACCGGGTTATGATGCCCTCACAGACGAGAAAAAAGCCAAAATCTGCCAAGAAGTGACCAGTGTTCTCGATGCTATCTGGGAAACCCACGGCAAGGGGCAGTGGCAAGATAAAATTATGGTCAACGATCGCATTGCCGATAGTATCTTCCAACAGATCCAAACCCGTCCCGATGAATACTCGATCCTCGCCACCATGAACCTGAATGGCGATTATCTCTCCGATGCGGCAGCGGCGATCGTGGGTGGTTTAGGGATGGGACCCGGGGCGAATATTGGCGATACTTGCGCTATTTTTGAGGCAACCCACGGCACAGCCCCTAAACACGCCGGTTTAGACCGAATTAACCCCGGTTCGGTGATTCTTTCCGGGGTGATGATGTTGGAATACATGGGATGGCAAGAAGCGGCCGATTTGATTAAAAAAGGCATCGCAGCAGCGATCGCTAATCGACAAGTTACCTACGATTTAGCGCGTCTGATGGAACCTCCCGTTAATCCTCCCCTGAAATGTTCCGAATTTGCCGACGCGATTATCTCCCATTTTGGGGATTAATTTTCCGGTTAGGGTAGCCTGAAAACTGCCCTATTTTTCAGAAAATCCCCAAAATAACCCCTGCCTCCGTTAATGCAGACGTTTTAAGCGTTCTTGGAGAATTTGGGCTTGTTTTTCGGACTCTGCTAAAGCTTGCTTCGTTTTTTGGATTAAAGCTTCTGGAGCTTTTTCGACAAAGCTAGGTTTATTCAGGCGATCGCTCAAACTCTTGATTTCCCCTTCTACTTTAGCTAAATTTTTCGCTAATTTCCCAGCCAATACCGATATCTCAACCAATCCGGACAGGGGGATGAGGATTTCTACCGTAGCGACAACACCGGCGATCGCTTGATTGACTTCCTCGGTTAATTTGGCCGTCAAAATTAAGTTTTCGATCTTGGCCAAGTCTTTTAAGTACACTTGTCCGCGTTGCAAAATAGCTAATTCTTGGCTGTTTTCTGTCTGTAAAATTGCCGTGATCGTTGCCCCCGGTTTAATCCCCGCTTCGGCCCGCAAATTACGCAAAACCCGAATACTTTCAATTAATAAATCAAAAGTATTTTCTAAGTCTAGATCGATCAGAGAACTATCAGCTATTGGATAGGCTTCTAAAGCCAAAACTTGCTGATTTTCTTGGGTTAAATTATGCCAAATTTCTTCGGTAATATGGGGCATAAAGGGATGTAATAATTTTAATGTCCCTGCCAAGATAAAAGCCAAAGTTTGCCTGGCTGTAGCACAAGAAACCGATTCTTTATCCTTCCATAAACGAGTTTTCACTAGCTCGATATACCAATCACAGAAATCGCGCCAGATAAATTCGTATAGACCTTTAGCGGCTTCCCCCATGCCATAATTTTCTAGATAATCTCTAGTTTTTTGTACTGTTTGATGATAACGAGATAAAATCCAGCGATCGGCTAATTCTAAATTTTCTAAAACTGGTTCTCCCAATTCTTCTGGGGTTTTTCCCTCCAGATTCATCATCACAAAACGGGAAGCATTCCAAATTTTATTGGCAAAATTTCGGGCCGCTTCTACGGATTCCGATTCATCGGTTTTACGGTTATATTGCAGACTGATATCCTGTCCTGCTCCTGCCACTTCTCGAATTAAGGTATATCGTAAAGCATCGGTTCCATATTTATCAATTAAAATTAGGGGATCGATGCCGTTATTGGCAGATTTAGACATCTTTTTGCCGTTTTCATCCCTAACTAAACCGTGAATATAGACATCTTTAAAAGGCATTTGTCCCGTAAAATACCCCGCCATCATCGTCATTCTTGCCACCCAGAAAAAGATAATATCAAAACCAGTGACGAGGGTTGTGGTGGGATAATAGGTGTCTAGATCAAGGGTTTTTTCTGGCCATCCCATAGTCGAAAATGGCCACAATCCCGAGGAAAACCAAGTATCTAAAACATCGGGGTCTTGTTGAATAATTATATCCTCTCCATACTCTTGTTTTGCCTTGGCTAAAGCGGAGGTTTCATCCTGGGCAACGACGAAGGGAGTATGGTTAGTAATTTCGTTATTAGTTTCACTGATAATGTACCAAGCGGGAATTTGATGACCCCACCACAGTTGTCGAGAAATACACCAATCTTTTAGTTTAACTAACCAATCGCGATAAACTTTTGTCCATCTTTCTGGCACAAAACGGGGCGAGTTTTCCTGATCTAAACAGGCTAAAGCTTTTGTGGCTAAAGGTTCAATTTTAACGAACCATTGGGTAGATAAAAGGGGTTCCACGGGAACTTTACCTCGATCGCTATAGGGGACGCTATGGCGATAGACTTCAATCTTAACTAAAAAGCCGTCTTCGTCGAGTTTTTTAACGACATTTTTGCGGGCAACAAAACGATCTTGACCTGCGAATATTCCGGCATTTTCGTTTAAACTGCCGTCTAAATTCATGATATTAATAAAGGCTAAATTATGGCGTTTACCCATCTCAAAATCCTTGGGATCGTGGGCCGGCGTAACTTTGACGCAACCGGTACCGAATTCGGGATCCACCAATTCATCGGCAATAATGGGAATTTCTCGCCCCATTATCGGTAAAGTGACGGTTTTGCCGATTAAATGGCGATAACGGCGGTCTTGCGGGTTGACAGCTACACCAGTATCACCTAGCATGGTTTCGGGCCTTGTGGTGGCTACTTGAAGATAACCGCTACCATCGCTAAGAGGATAGCGAAAATACCAGAGATTTCCCTCAATGTCCTTGTTTTCCACCTCTAAATCGGAAACGGCCGATCGGGATTCGGGACACCAGTTAACTAAGTATTGACCGCGATAGATTAATCCGTCCTCATAAAGTTTGATAAAAGCAGTACGGACAGCATGGGAAAGTCCCTCATCCATGGTGAAACGTTCCCGCGTCCAATCGACGGATACCCCCAAGCGTCGCAGTTGATTAACAATGGTACTACCTGACTCCTCTTTCCATTGCCAAGCGCGTTCGAGGAATTTTTCCCTTCCTAGTTGGTAACGGTCGGTTTTTTCGGCTTTTAATTGGCGATCGAGTATAGCTTGTACTGCAATACTAGCGTGATCCGTACCTGGCAGCCAGAGGGTATTTTTGCCGGTCATGCGCTTGTAGCGAACAAGTGTATCAATCAAGGAACTCTCGAAAGCGTGACCCATGTGGAGACTACCGGTAACATTGGGAGGGGGGATGACTATACAGTAGGTTTCGCCGCCTTTTTCGGGGTTTGCTGTAAATATCTCTTGATTTTCCCAATATTGCTGCCATTTGGTTTCTGTGATCTTGGGATCGTATTGCTTCGATAGTTCCGAGGTCATGATGGGGGGATTCTACAATTCTTAGTTCTTTGTCAATTGTCCCACATTTGGGAGAGATCAAATTCCTGTTTAGTTGCTGGCTAAAAATTTTCAAGAGTCTTATTAAGATAGCTGTTATCTTTTCCTCGGCTAAACCTAGCTAATTTCTGGTAACTTTTTTGTATCTCACCAGTATAATAATTGCTATAATCAATTGAGGGAGTCGATCAATAAGTGGGTAGGTATTAAAAACTTTCAGATGCCCCCCTTATTAAGGGTAGGGTTGATTCATGAATCAACCCTACTTAATAAGGGGGAGATCGGCACCCCCCTTATCAAGGGGGGCAGGGGGGATCGAACCTAAAATCCATTTTTAATTTAATTATAACCAGCTACTTAAATTATGACCATAGCCACAGATAAAAGTACCTATAGCTTTGCCGAATATTTAGAACTAGAGGAAACGGCAGCCTATAAAAATGAGTATCAAGATGGGGAAATCGTACCGATGACAGGAGGCACTACCGATCATAATAAAATTGCTCTCAATTTTGCCGCTTATTTAAAATTTGCCCTGAAAGGACAGAAATATAATATTTTTATCGGTGATGTGAAATTATGGATAGCGCAATATCGTCAAGCAACCTATCCCGATGTGATGCTAATTGAGGGGGAACCGATTTATTATGAAACTGGCAAGACAACTGTTACCAATCCCAGATTAATAGTAGAAGTCCTCTCAAAATCAACTCAAAATTATGACCAGGGTGATAAATTTCTCTATTATCGTTCGCTGCCGGAATTTCAAGAATAT
>NZ_JADBTF010000156.1:0-15839 GCF_020246295.1 Microcystis sp. M090S1
AGCCACTCTTAATCGTGTCTTGGAACGAAATAGAGGCTTTTAAAGACTGCGTACATGGAGAATTAAAACAAGAATTACCCTCGAAAAGCCTATTTTTCCACTAAGTATTTATGCTCATTGCAAAGGTGAGATGCTCCCCATTTTCCCCTTGATTACTGGCTGCTCCTCGACAGGGATAAACCCAAGAAAATTGATTAACCCGACAGGTTTCTTCTAGCAACTGGATACATTGGGAAAAAGGTTCGATAGCGATAACTTTTCCCGTTTTTCCGACTCGATGAGCGGCACTAAAAGTATAAACTCCGGCATTTGCCCCCACATCAATAACCGTCATTCCTTCCCTAATACTATGGCGCCAAAATTCCATTTCTGCTTCAAACCAATCCCCTTGGGCGAGTAAAACTCCCGTGACAAAACTGCGAAAACTTGCTTCTACAGCTAGGGTAATATCCCGATCAAAATCGAGATAGGTAAAGGGCTGATTTATATCTAAATTTGTCCAACTTTTCCCCGTTACTTTCGCTGTTTCTAACCAAAAATTAGCTAATTGTTGTTGTCCTAATCCCCGATAGGCTAAATAAAGAGCTTGCAAATTGTCAGCATCTTCCGGATCGAGATTAACGGCGCGATGGAGATGAAATAAACCTTCTAGCTGTTGATTAATTAATTTGGCGATACCTAATTGACGATTGAGATGACAGGAATTGGGGTTAACATGATTAGCTAATTCCAGAAATCTTACCCCATTTTGATTATAAAAAGCCAGGGATGAGCGATATAATATTTCTGTAGATAAGAACAAGGTCTGCTCGCTATAATTAGCGATCTCCAATAAATCCCTTAATAATTCCTGTCGGTTATGGGCAGGAAAATAATAAATTAAACCCTGGGGATAATTAGCATTCACCGATGATAGCACTTGGACTAAAGCATTAAAAGCATTTTGTGCCGCTAAATCTCGATCGCCTACTAGATAATAAACTAGAGCTAAATGGGCAGTAGCAAGGGGATAAACCGCCATTTCTAGGACTCTTTGCAGAGATTGAAAAGCCATCTCCACATACATCGATCGCATTGGGGAATTTTCCGCTTCAATTAAAGCCATCACCGCACAGTTATGAAAATCTAAAGCCGTTTCTGGTTCATCCCAATTAGTAGATAGATTTTCTGCGATTAAAAACTCTCCATCCAGTGCCGGATTAATTGACTGGAGATACTGACGATAAAGCGCTAAATAATCACTCATAATCTAGTATGGCCTGCACCCATTTGGGCGGACGAGAAATCGGATTACCGAGGCGATCAAGAACTAATAACGCCACTAAATGCACGGCAAATAAGTATAATAAACTATTGACAAATATGCCCACAACTGCTATAGATTGCACTTGCAGCAGCGTCGGTTTAGCGAGAATCCCTAACCAGGTGAAAATCCAATCGATAAAATTAGTCGCTTGGGTAATCACATATAACCAGAGATTTTCGCCTAAAAGAATTGAAAATAGCCAAAAACGAAAGAATAAACCAAAAGCCCCCAAAAGTCCCCCGGTCAAGATAGAAAATTCCCAGCGCGCACCCCGGCGCCAGCATAGCCCCAATTGTACCCCCATCAAGCCGTGGGGAATCAAAAAGACGATACTGCGAGTCGGTCCCATTAACACCGACAAAAGTAAACTGGAAACTAATGCTGTCATGGAAGCACAACGAGCGCCCCAACGTAAATAGGCTAAAGCGATAGGAATCGGGAAGAAAACCCTTAATAACGGTCCGAGGGGAAAATAATAGTCAATTAACCAGATTAAACTGGTAGCACTGGCCAAAAAAGCCGTCTCCACCGTGATCAGGGTAGCGATAGACTTGAGGGGAGATGGTTGGATAGGTTTGGCAGTGGGTTTATCTAGGGGTTTCTCCTCTTCCCCCAGATCTACCCAATTGGTTTCATCTATTGTCTCTTCTGAGGATTGAGCGGGAGAATTAGCGTTAGAATCGTTCATTCTATAATTTATCCGGTGGTCGGGACGGGTTGGGCAGCTATTCTTAGCTTAGACCTGTGACTCCCAGTCAGGCAAGAGGCAAAAGGGGGAATAAATAATCAGTCTTTAATAACTGGATTTAGTATGAGGTGTTAGGGGTAGGAGAATTTACGGGAAATTTCCCTGTTTCTACTGAAAAAAACTGGCTCTAAATACCTTCTAAATCGGCTCCTAACTCGCGTAAACGAGATTTTAATTTTTCTATTTGTTGTAAAGCTAAAACCTTCTCTTGACGTTCCTGTTTAGCCACTTCTGCGGGGGTAGGAATTAATTCACCCTCCCTATTGAAATAGCGTAATTGTTGTTGATAAATACCCAGAAATAAGCCTAAGAGATCGCTCCATAGCCAACCCCTGTCCGTCGGTTCAATTGCTTGATATTGCCCTTCCATTAGCCGAAATCCTTGTAATTCTAAGGTTTCAGGATCGAACCAAAAATAATCGGGAGTGCGAAAAATATCTTGATAAATTTGTTTTTTCTCGCCGCGATCTATTTTGGCGGTACTAGGAGACAAAATTTCCACGATAACATCGGGATATTTGCCCCCTTCTCCCCAAACTACCCAACTTTTTCGATCTAAGCGTCTTTCTGTTCCCAAAACGACAAAAAAATCTGGTCCGCGAAAATACTCAGATTTTTTCTGATTAGGACTATAATAAATGGTCAAATTAGCGGCGGCAAAATAATCATTACGCTCTTGCCATAACCATTCTAAACACTGAAGTAAAATCAGAATTTGTTGTAAATGAGCGTAGCTTTCCAAGGGGGGTTCCTCACTCCAGATATCCCTGGGGGGAAATTTTACCTCATCCGCACAAAACTCGTTATTGTCGATGATGGGAAAAGTGGTCATCTTTTTTGAGGTTGGGTGTCGGTCATCTCATTATATCAAAAAAGGTGGGCGATAAACCCACCAGAAAAATAATCAAAAAACCTCAACGATAATTAGGACTTTGGATATCTCTAAGACGCGCTTCGGGGCGTTTAAATCTGTCCATTTGTGCCTCAAAGAATTGACGATTTTTAAGTAAATGTTTGGGATTAGGATCGTCGAGGGGATAGAGTAAAGCAGTGCGTAGAGCTTGAATAACTGCTGAAGTAACATTATACATCGATCGCTGGAAACTAATCCCCAATTGAATCAAAATATCATCTTCCCCCCGGCAGTTTTGCTGATAGTAATCAATCAGATATTGGGGTAAAAAATGATACATATCATCCATTAACAAAGTGGGAGGAATTCCCGCAGTACCCACGGGGAAAACATCCGCATAAAGAATGCCATAGTGAAAGTCTTTTTGTTGGTAGGGAACCTGTTTTGCTTGGGCATTATAGGACTTTGTCCCCCGGAAGGGAGCAGTACGATAAAAGACCGCTTCCACATAGGGTAAAGCCGCTTCATAAAGCCAAGTAAAAGCCTTTGATTTGGGGATAATTTCGTAGCATTGACCATCAATATAAACGTGATGATAAATCGGCCGCCCGGCGATGGCAAAAATACCATTAACGAGGAAATTCATGGCATCAGGAACACCTTTAAAGCCGCCTTCATCGTAGATATCAGACATCTCGAAAAATACAGGGGCCATCACTTCCCAGAATAGTCCTAAATTGGAGTAGTAGGACATCATCCGCACCTGTTCCAAGAACATATCGGGGAACAGGTCATAAAGTTTCATCATGACGGGATTTTTCTTGAAATAGGCCTTAATAGCGCGGTCGGCATTTTGGCGATATTCTTCTGAATCAAGATAGGCATCAAATAAACCCCAACCCATATCGCGGCCATGCCATAACATAGCTTGCATACAGGCTTCGGCAAATTCCATATTAATCCGGTCATGCCAAAGATGATGGATTAACCTGGGCATTTTTCTGGTTTTACCTTTATCCATGAATTCTAACAATTCAGGGTGAGCAGAACCCGTGCCGCGCCAGATGCGTAAATCGGCATTATCGCCAGCGTAATGATTTTGTAGGTCTAGGTATTCTTGGGGCAGAAAATATTTAAAAAAGGGCAAAGGATCGAGGAAAACTCGTTCGGCAATATAGAGCAGATCTCGCCAATAAAAATCCATCGGTACGGCATAAGCTTTATAAATACCGATAATCTGCATCAGGTTTTCGGGAGTATCCGGCAACATGGATCCACCCGCTTCTAAACGGTGGATAATGTTGGCAAATTCGTGAGTAGAAGGGGGAAGTTTGGCTTTGATTAATGTCCCAGTCATAGTTTTAGGTAAAGTAATTAGCATCGGTTACAATAATTCGGAAACAGCAAGGGATAACTAACTATTACTCAAAAATTTACCCCGATTCAACCAGTTGGTTTTTGAGGACTTTTGCGGAGATTTTTTGAAGACAAAACTAGGTTTTGCTTCTCCCGATAAGCTGGCAACCATCGAGTTAGTGGTGGGTTCAATCCAACGGACTAAATAATTGGGTTGAATACCTAAAAAGACGATTAATACCATTAAGACAAAAGCGGGAATAGTTTCCGATTTCAGGACTTTGGGATAGTAGGCAAGTTTGTTATCCAATTTACCAAAACAGGTGCGATTAAGCAGGATAACAAAGTAAACCGCCGTTAAACCGGAAGCGATGATACAGAGAACCGTCTGCACGGGAAAACGGGAAAAACTCCCCTGAAAAACGATAAATTCCGCCACAAATCCCACTAATCCGGGGATACCAGCGCTGGCCATACCGGCGAGAATTAACAGGGCGCTAACCAGGGGTAAACCGCGAATTGGGTTCATTAAACCGTTTAAAACGTCTAAATCTCTAGTTCCGGCTTTGCGTTCGACAATGCCCACCAGATAAAATAAAAGGGCGAGAATAAGACCATGGCTAATCATTTGCGCGACGGCACCAAGGACGCTTAAACCCGTGCCGGCGGCGGCTGCTACCAGTATATAGCCCATGTGACCGATCGAACTGTAGGCCACCATGCGTTTAATGTCTTTTTGGGCAATAGCGCTCAAGGCCCCGTAAATAACGCTAATAACGCCGACAATTGCCAGTCCGGGGGCGATTAAAGACCAAGTTTCCGGGAATAATTGCAGACCAAAGCGAACTAAGCCATAAGTACCGAGTTTAGCGAGGATACCACCTAATAAAATTGCTGTAGCGGGGGAAGCTTCCGTATAGGCATCCGGTAGCCAAGTATGGAGAGGTACGAGGGGTATTTTGATGCCAAATCCCACTAACAGCAGAGTTAAGAGCAGTAATTGGGTTTTTTGGGAGAAATCGGCGGTGGAGAGGGAGGAATAGTCAAAAGTGCCACCATTGAGGAAACCTATGCCTAAAAATGCCGCTAGGACTAATAACCCGGAGACAGCAGTGTAGAGAAGGAATTTAATCGAAGCATAGCCACGTTTTTCGCCTCCCCAGATAGCAATCATCAGATAAAAGGGGATTAATTCTAGTTCATAGAAAACGATGAACAGCAGCAGGTTTTTGGCCATTAATGCCCCAGAAACCCCGGCGTTAATCAGGAGGATTAGGATGTAATAAAGTCGGGGACGCTCTATTTTTTCTTCGCTACTATAGATAGCTATTCCTGTCAAGAAACAGTTTAAAATAATTAACGGTAAGGACAAACCATCGACTCCGAGGTTATAACTTAAACCGATTGGTTTTGCCCATTCGCGGTATTCAGAAAATTGAAAGCCATTACTGGTTAAGTTATATTGGGTCAGCAGATATAAAGACCACAAGAAGACGGCGGCAACAAAAAAGAGGGTAATTTGACGTAATTTTGCTGGGGCAAATTTATCGGGGAAAAGACCGACGATAATTGCTCCAATTATTGGCAACCAAAGCAGGGTACTGAGCATATTGGTATCGATCGAATTTACAATGACTGGGATGAGAAAACGATTAGCCAACCGACACGATGACTAATCTGGAATTGACTAAATTAAACTCACTTTTCCGCTATCGAGATCATAGTAGGCTCCAACAATTTTTAATTGTTTTTTATCTACTAAATCACCCATGACCGGGGATTTGCCCAATTTCTCTACTTGATAGATAACATTGGATTTAATTGCTCGCTCAAGTTTGTTGGAACCGGGTTGTTTTTCGGCCCGATCAACTCCCACCTGTAGGCCATCGATTAAACGACCGATTTGTCCAGGGAAACGACCCCCTTCAATGGTGGCTTTTACCGCTCCACAACGAGAATGACCAAGGACAACAATTACCTTGGCTCCTAATACCAACGTACCGAATTCGAGGCTACCAATTTCTTCGGAAGTGGCTAAATTTCCCGCTACCCGACAAACAAATAGATCTCCTAATCCGCGATCAAAAACGATTTCTGCCGGCACGCGAGAATCGGCACAGCCCAAAATTGCCGCAAAAGGGGCTTGACTTTCGGCCACTTCTGTGAGTCGAGCTTGATCGCGGTTAGGACTTTTTTGTCTTCGTTCCCAGAAACGTTGATTGCCTTCCATGAGCATAGTTAAGGCCTGGTCTGGGTTCAATCCTTTATTTTGAGCGGTCAGCCATGGCTCAGAATTAACAGCAGTTTGGGCGTTAGTTTGGGACAACTGAGAACCCAAAACAGTGGCGGCCAGACCGGTTCCCAAAAAACCACCACCATAACGGATTAATTGGCGACGAGAGGTATTGAACATAGGTAATTGTTTCCATATAATTAGGACAAGTCCTATAGCGGTAAGCGCTTGAGTGAGATACAGACCAAGCTTTGCCTAGCATGGTTTATAGCTCGTGACACTGTACCTCATACGACTGCACACCGCTATATTGTCAGGGCAAGGGATGCTAAAGAAAAGCCTAAGTTATCAAATCTTTAACTGAAAACTAGAGAAATTTGTGATAACAACGGCCAACAGATGATAATACCGATCAAAGCGACCCCCAAAATAATCGACAGAAAGTAAAATTGGGTTTGGCCCGAGACGTTATATTTCAAACTCTGACCACCAAAAACCGTGGCTAATCCCACCAGGTTAACGATGCCATCCACCAGAAAGGTATCGATCCAGTTAATAATTTGCGAGATTAATCCGACGACAAAAACGATGGTGACTTTATACAATTGGGCTGTATAAAGGTCGTTGGCAAAGAAATCTTGAAGGGCTTTCGGTTGAAAAACGATCGGTTTGGAGATATTTTCATTCAGGTAAATATAGGCTGCCGGAATTACGCCCGCAGCACTGGAAAGTACCAAGAGAAAAGCCACTCCCAGATTTAAGTTACTTGGTAATAAATGCCATTGCGCCAATAAAATCGGCAGATGAAGGGCGAAACCCATGGTCACAGTCATGGGGATAACTAAGGGCCAAAGAGCTTCCGGAGAGCGCAGGGTCATCGGTTTGATTTTACCGCCAAAGAAAACGCAAAATTCTCTAGTGACACTAAAAGCAGTTAAAGCATTGACCAACAATAGCACTAATAACAGTAAACCACTGATTTCTGCGAGGCGATCGCCCATGCGCGCTAATGCCCAAAAACCACCAAAGGGAGGCAGTGCGACCAAACTAGCGGCACCGACGAGATAACAAATACCAGAAACGGGACGACGGGACCATAAACCGCCGTATTGGCTTAAATCTTGGCTGATATTATTCCAAATGATGTTACCCACCACCATGACTAACAGGGACATAGCGATCGCATAAGTAAAGAGTAACACTAAAGCGGTTTCCGTTTGTCCGGTGGCCACAGCGATAAAAATCAGCCCCATGTAGGCGCTGACGGAATAGGAGAGGGAGCGCTTGACATCGATCTGGGCGATCGCAATTAAACCCGCACCGATGGCAGTAACAGAGCCAACAATGATCATTACTTGCAAGGTTAAGGGCGATAATTGCAGCACCGGCTCTAATTTGACCAATAACCAAGCGCCGGTGGAAACGACGACCGTATTCCGCAGAATTGTCGCTGGCATCGGTCCTTCCATTGCCTCATCTAGCCATAAATGCAGGGGAAATTGAGCGCATTTGCCCATCGGACCGGCAATCAATGCCAAACAGAGTAAATTAGCCACATTGGGGTTTAAATTGGCTGTAGCCGCCCATTGTGCTAATTGGTCAAAGTTCCAGGTTCCCGCCAGGGGTAAAAGGGCCACCACTCCCATCAACAGGATTAAATCGCCAATCCGTTTAGTCAGAAAAGCGTCCCGCGCCCCCGTCACTACCAGAGATTGATTGAACCAGAAACCAATCAGCAGATAAGTGCCGAGGGTGAGAACTTCTAGCACACAATAGCTGAAAAATAGCGAATTACAGATAACTAGGGCGCACATACCCCCTTCAAAGAGGGCGACGAGAGAATAAAACCTTGCCCAACCCCAATCCATTTCTAGATAGGCGATCGCATATACCTGGGCGGCGAGGTTTAAGCCGGTAATTAGCAGTAAAGCCCCGATATTAACGGCCGAAATCTGCACATCTAAAGATATGCTTAAATTTGCGGCATTTAGCCAATTAAATGCTATAGATTGGGGCGGACGACCCCAAACGGCGAGCAAAGCAAAAAGGCTATGCAAAAAAGCCCAGCAGGTCATGATCAAGTTCAGATAACCGGCCGGTCGGGGGCCAGTTTGCCGGATAATACCGGGAGACCAGGGTAGAGCGAGAAGTGCGCCCGCAAAGGCGTAAAGAGGTACCAACCAGATAGTCTGGCTGAAGGACTCGAACATATAAACACCTCAAGAAGAAAAATGATCCTGAATTAAAGTTTAAGGTTTAATGGCTCACTAATAAGCTGTCACCATTTTTTAACGAGGCATGAATGGGGATGGTTTGACTAGCTTCCAGCAGGTATTTTAAAAAAGCATCGGCAATCACGGAAAGTTGTTTTCCGGCCAGATAACAAACGTACCAATTGCGCTGAATCGGAAACTGTTCCACGTCGAGGATGGCTAATTCGCCGTTTTCCCCTTCCGAGATGAGAGTATGCTTAGATAGTACCGATAGTCCCAAACCGCCAGAAATAGCCTGTTTAATGGCTTCGTTACTGCCTAATTCCAAGCGCACCTTAACTTTAATATCGTGGAGATTAAATAATTTTTGTACCGCTTGGCGGGTTCCAGATCCCGATTCGCGCATAATAAAAGGTTGCTGGTTGAGGCACTCAAGGGGCAGATTTTTCTTACCCACCAATGGATGATCTCGTCGCGCCACCACCACTAGGGGATTTTCGAGGAAAGACTGAGAACAAAGTTCCACTTCTTCCGGCGGTTGACTGAGAATATAGAGGTCATCCTCGTTGTTTAACATTCGCTCTTGCAGTTTCTGATGATTAGTCACTTGCAGGGCGATGTCAATACCGGGATACTGTTGACAGAATGCCCCCAGTAATCGCGGTACAAAGTATTTAGCGGTAGTAATTACGCCTAAAGTCAGCTTTCCCTGTCTAGTTCCCTTAAGATCGGCCACTTTCATTTGAAAGTTGTCCAATTTATTAAAAATCTCTTGACAGGTGAACAGTAATTCCTTACCCGCTTCGGTTAAAAATAAACGTTTGCCAATTTGCTCGAATAGCGGTAAACCCACGGCTTTTGTGAGTTGTTTGACTTGGGTTGAGACGGTAGGTTGAGTGATAAATAACTCCTCGGCCGCCTTGGTAAAGCTACTGTGTCGAGCGGTAGCCTCGAAAACCCTTAACTGGTGCAGGGTTGCCTGTATCAAGTTCTTATCCCCTTCTCAATAACAACTATTTGTCACCATCAATCCTAACGTTTTTATAGATTCTAGTCAATTAATTTTTTGATAAATATAGACTTTAATAGATATAACCGCCGCTTAAGACCTTTTGTCAGCCATCAGCTTTTTTCTCCCTCCTCCCCTCCTCCCCACTCCCCCACTCCCCCATTACCCCATCTCCCCAATTCATAATTCATAATTCATAATTCATAATTAATAATTGATAATTCATAATTCATAATTATCTTGCTATAATCAGAAAACAACCATCTATTAAAATTAAAAGACAATGGTTAGTTATCTTGATATTGACGACGATCTTCTTTTCCCCGATAGCGATGGTCAACCGATGGCAGATAATACCGAACAATATGAGTGGATTGTCAAAATTAAGGAGAATTTAGAGATTATCTTTGCCGATGACCCTAAGGTGTTTATTGCCGGAGATTTACTCTGGTATCCTCTGCGTTCTACTTTGGTTTCACCGGTTGCTCCTGATGTGATGGTAGCTTTTGGCCGTCCCAAAGGACGGAGGGGTTCCTATCGTCAATGGCAGGAAGAAAATATCGCTCCTCAAGTGGTTTTTGAAATTCTATCACCGAAGAATACAAAAGCAGAGATGAGTCGAAAATTAGAGTTTTATGACACATATAGTGTAGAAGAATACTATTTATATAACCCGATGCGCTGTCGTTTACAAGGATGGCAAAGACAGGGAAAAACTTTAAGAGAAATTATCCCCATCAATGACTGGATAAGTCCCCGTTTAGGTGTGCGTTTTATCTGGAATAAATCTAGTTTAGAATTGTATCGTCCTGATGGAGAGAAATTTTTAACAACTGTTGAGTTAGAGTCTCAAATGCGTCAAGAAAAGAAACGTGCCGATAAAGAAAAGAAACGTGCCGATAAAGAAAAGAAACGTGCGGATCGACTAGCGGAACGCTTACAGGCGTTAGGATTAAGTTTAGAAGAAGAATAATACCATTTTTCTTTATTCGTAGCAGGCATGACCATCTCTGTCGTTACTTTGGAAAAATGGTATTTAGATCAGGTTTTTTTCATAAGTTATTAGTAAACAGTAATCAGTGAAATGATTACTGTTTACTGATAGCTAAAAAAATCTTTCAACTTCTAATAAATTTTCTAGGCGATCGAGAACTATATCGGTGATACACTTAATCCGGTATAAACAGGCTTTAGTATCTGTGGAGTTGAAAGTGCCATTTTCCCAATATTTGTTACTACCGGCACCACCCCCACAAACCCCAAAATAATCGCATTTTTGGCGACATAAATCGACTCCACCGCGCATATCAGCGTAAATTTGTTGAAATTTCTCGGTTTCACAGATAGATTCTAGGGAATCGGTCAAAACATTACCAAAAATAAAATCGCCGTAGGGTTGGGTTTTAATCGATAGTAATTCCGGATCAAAGGTGGAAAAATTACCTTGATTATCAAAATTGACAATCATAAAAGGTCGATTCATATCGGTATTTTCTAAGCGTTCATCGGCATAAATCAAACTACAGATCGATTCAAATTCCCGCAGCTTAAATTCTCCTTGTTTGGCCGTGACTAACTCCCAAAATCTGGCAATAAACTGGCGATAACGTTGTTCAATACCTAATTTATCTAAGGAAGATTGTGAATGAATACCCTCGGTTTCTTCCATATTAAAAGCCACATCGGTAAGGCCATGATCCCAAAAAAAGTTAAAAATTTCGTCGGGATAGTCGAGGGAATCTTCTGTTAAAACAGCGATGATACTGACATCAATTTCATGTTTTTGTAAGAAAGAAATCCCCCGCATTGTAGCAGCATGACTGCCAGTTCCCTTGCGGTTTTGCCGGTGGATATCGTGAATAAAGGCCGGTCCATCAAGACTGACTCCCACATAAACATCATGCTTTTTAAATAATTGACACCAAGCATCGTTAATATAAGTGGCGTTAGTTTGTACCGAATGACGAAAACAGTAACCCTGCTGATTATATTTCTCGCTAACTTCCGCAATTTTGGCGAAAGCACTTTCATAAAAACTGATGGGAACTGCTAAGGGTTCGCCTGCGTGCCAGCAAATGGTAAAATCATCTTGGAGAAAACGACTACTAAAAACCCTCTGAAAAATCGGCTCGATTAAATCTAAGGATAAGGTATTTTTTAAGTGGCGATCGGGTAAATAACAGTAATCACAATTGAGATTACAAAAAGAAGTCGGCTGCACGACTACTAAAGTAATTGGACCACAATCCGACCAATCTATATTTGTGTTTTTTTCCATCATTCTATTTTTAAAATTCTCCCTTAAAGTATGATAACCGATAACTGATTCTGGGAATTGTATCTTAATTCTACCTATACTATTTCCTATTCCCTCAATAATAAATAATATAATTGACCCGGAGTATTAATTAAACCGGCTCGCTCGCCAGCATTTTTTCCTGTTCCCATAAAAATATCTACCCTCCCAGTACCTTTAATCGCGCTGCCAGTATCTTGATCGAGAACATAGCGACTAACTAATTTTTTATTAAGATTTCCCTGGGGAATTTCTGTCTCAATTACTGCTAAAGCACCGGGGGGAAAAATACTTTTATCTGTAGCGATCGATCTTTCTGGTAAAACTGGAACTCCAATACTACCAGTGGCAGCTGCGCCGTGGGTTTCTCGAAAGAAAATAAACCGATTATTGCGGGGAATATAATTCTTTAATTGCTCAGGATTATTTCTGAGAAAATCTAAAACCATTGGTAAGGTTAAACCCTCAGCAGGAAAAATACCATCGGCAATCATTTCTTTTCCCAGACTGGTGTAGGGATGCTCGGTATTGCCATCAAAACCAATGCTCATAATTTGACCATTAGGTAAACGTAATTTCGCCGAACCTTGCACATGAACTAAATAAGCTTCTAAGCGATCTTTTAACCAGACTAATTCGTATCTCGAGAGACGGCTATTTTCCCCCAGTAAACCATCTTTTCCCTCTAATTCTACCCTAGCTGGATGGGGTTTAGACCAGCGAGAAAAGTTAGCAGGTCGGCGATAAAGAGGATATTTATACTCGGCGGTTTTTTGGCGACTTGCTTGATAAATTGGCTCAAAATAACCAGTAAATTTAACATTTCCCTGGCTATCATTACCCAAAGAACGATACCAAATAAATTCTTTTTTAACTGCCTTTTGTAGAGCTGCGGGAGTGGGAGAATTCTGCACTAATTGACGAAAACGTACTAAGGAACGATAGACTCGCTGACGAGTTATTTCAGGAATAGGATAATTTTGATAGGCGCGGATCGCTGCCGAGCTATTCAGATAACGTAAACTATGATCGATCGCTTGTAGGAGGTTTTTTTTGTCCGTTAGCAGTCGTTCATCGTATCCCGTAGATGTTCCTAATTCTGAGATTTCAAAACGTTCTAGGGGCAAATTTGCGGGGGTGAGGGCAATTAATCCCAAGCTGAGGGGGAGGAGTGTCAAAAGGTGTTTCATGGTGACAGGAGTGGGCAGCTATTGACTCGATTAACAATCAAGAAGGATAAATGAGAAAAGTTGTTTCTTATTTATATCATGAGGATAGTTGTTGCCGATAAATCTTAATTTGTTCCAAGCGAGGGCCGACCTTAGAAATAATGGTAAATTCTAAATTTTGGTAATATAATTGTTCTCCCACCTTCGGTATTTTTTGCCAATGATGGAGGACAAAACCGGCTAGGGTTTGGTATTCATCGGCCAAGGGTAAACTTAAATTTAATGCTTTGTTCACGTCCTCTAAATTCATTTGTGCTTGTACGAGAAAAGTCGATTCATCGAGGAGTTGATATTTTACTGTTCCTGATTCATCACTAGGGGAAAAAGTTCCTAGAATCTCACCGATTAAATCTTTTAGGGTTAATAAACCGGCTGTTCTGCCAAATTCATCGACAATGATAACCATCTTTAAGGATGATTCCCGCATCACTGTTAGTAATTCATTTAAAGCAGTAGTTTCGGGGAAAAAACGCACAGGTTTCAACCAAGTTTTAATCGGGGTTGTTAAATTTAACTGACCCTGAGCAAGGGGTAAAGCTAAATCTTTAAAATCGATCAGACCACGGATATCATCACCGGAATCTCCTTCCACAGGATAACAAGAATAGCCACTGTTAACTACTTGGAGCAATAATTCCTCAAAAGTTGCGGTCGAGGAAATAGCTATTAAACGGTTATGGGGAACCATGATTTCCGCGGCAGTGATTTCGCTAAACTGGAAAACATTATTTAAAATTTTCCTTTCCGCTGCTTCTAATCCCGTTAATTCCCCTTCCATGCTGATAATTAATTGTAATTCCTCGGAAGTTACCCGACTAGAACGCTGTAGATCTACTTCGGGGATACGGGTTAAAACCAATAAAAAACGAGTTGATTGGTTAATAATACCGATAAAAGGCTTAAAAATCCGGGAAATAACGCCAATAGGTGCTGCTAATAATCGCGCCATCGGTTCGGCATAAATTAAAGCTAGGGATTTGGGATAAAGTTCCCCAAAAACTATCTGGAGATAGGCAACGATTAAAAAAGCTAGACAAAGAGAGAAACCATGGGAGAGCAGATTTTGCCAGTTTAAAGAAAAGGGTAAAAAACTTAGTAATTTCTTCACAAAAACGGTCATGGTACTCTCCCCGATCCAACCTAAAGCTAAACTAGAAAGGGTGATACCTAATTGGGTAGTGGAAAGCAAGCGATCGAGACTTCTTTGTAGAGATTGTACCGTCTGCGCTGGCACATCTCCCGCAGCCACTAGCTGACTGACGCGGGTACGACGGACAGACACAAGCGAAAATTCGGCCGCTACGAAAAAAGCATTGAGCGCGATTAGTAAAAAGACTAAAATTAAACGAGTCAATAAATCCTGATTATCCATAGCGAAAAGGCAAAATTCGCCTTTTTTAAAGCCTATCCTTTGGTTTCGTCCTTTGATTGCGGTTGGTTTTTCTGTTGTTGCATATAAACTCTCACTCTTTTAATTACTTCTTCTTCTTTAACTGGGATAAAAGTTTGATTGCGACCATAACTGGTGCGATCGTTGGTAAACTTTTTAGCGGGGTTGATATCCGGTTGACTGACTCCTTTTAGGGAGGCGATTCCCAATTGATAGGCTACCCAACCGCTACCGAAGCCGGCGGCTAACATGGCTACCATCAAAAGGAGTCCTAACTGCAAGGAGGTGCTGACTGAAAATTTTTTCATCTTGGTGGGGCTGGATTTTCACGTTCGGAGTAACTACCGATCTATAATGAGTTAATAGTATAACCCAGGGTTGGCCGAGCGGTTGAGGCAACGAACTCATAATTCGTGCTAGGCAGGTTCAACTCCTGCACCCTGGATAGTTTTGATGGCTTCGGAAGGTATTCGGTAGCAGTATTCAGAGTGTAGGGTGCGTGTTTGCGGTTACTAATTTGGTCAAAAAACCCAAACTAACAAGCCGCCGTAACGCACCAATTATATTATCTCTTGTTTCAAGGCTCTGCCTTGCAACACAGTATTTAAGGCTCTGCCTTAAATATTATTCAGGTAGAATCCTTGCTTCTGATCAAGGTTCTGGTATCTCCAACTGACGAAAAATTCTCACAGCCATCCTCGACAATTTCTCGATGTCGAGGGATGGCTGTGCGCCGACCATTGAGGGGATTTTCCCAGATGGAATGTTCACTTCCTTCTCGTACCAATTGACAACCCTGTTGACTGAGATAACGCAACAAATCTCGACGCTTCTTGACATCCTCACCGTCCGTTTACGGCGGTGAGGATGTCAAGAGGAAAGGATAATATATAATGATGGTCTATGACAGAGAGAAACATTAAATACTGTTTGGTATTAGGAGAAAAGCTGTGCCACTGATTAAAATACCAAGGAATTATCTGATTGCTGAAGATGAAAATTTTATTACAGCAGACGTGCCAGATTCACTGCTTCAGCTTTGGCAAAAAGATTATCAAAAGGTGGTTAAAGCCAAAGGTATTCTTAAGGATAAAAAAGCGGCAATGCTATCTCATGTAGAGTCTCTTCGTCGGGAGTGGGATGGATGAAATACGTCTATGATACCAATATTTTTATTTATTATTTAGCCGATGACGATATAGTTAC
>NZ_JADBTF010000157.1:0-2679 GCF_020246295.1 Microcystis sp. M090S1
CCAGCTACTTAATATTATTAGTAAGTGAGCAAGATGCTCACACTTATAATAAGTAGGTAGGTGTTAAAAGTTGTCAGGCACCCCCCTTATCAAGGGGGGCAGGGGGGATCCCCCCGCCTATCGGCACCTCCCTTATCAAGGGGGGCAGGGGGGATCGGCACCCCCCTTATCAAGGGGGGCAGGGGGGATCGGCACCTCCCTTATCAAGGGGGGCAGGGGGGATCGAACCCAAAATCTATTTAATTATAACCAGCTACTTATATCTAACTTATTAGAAACGACTAGATAAAATTTTCTGAACAGCACAAATACTCGGAGATTTTTTGATGTCTTTAACTTATCGCTGTCAACTACAGAATCGCTGGATTACACTGACGCAAGAACTGGCGAACAGTGGCGAGGCGAAAGTATGGCACACTAACTTTAATGGGTACTTAGCGAAAATCTACCACAATCCCCATAATGAAAGGGTTGATAAATTACAGTTAATGGTGAGAAATCGTCCCAGTGATCCTAATGCTCATCTTAACCATATTTCCTTCGCTTGGCCCTATTCTATCTTGGAAGATAAACAGGGAAAAGTCGTTGGGTTTTTAATGCCAGAAGTGGTGGGTTCAGAAACATTATTAAAGCTTTGTACGCCCATAATGAGAAGAAAATACAAGTTAGAAACTAATTGGTATTTTCTTCATGTAGTAGCGCGGAATATAGCCGCTATTATCGAAGCAATTCACCTTAAAGGTTATGTTTTGGGAGACATCAAGCTAGCAAATATCTTAGTGAATAATCGGGCGTTGCCTACAATTATTGATACAGATTCATTTCAAGTATCAGATCCCTATAGCGGTAAAATATATCGGTGTTTAGTTGGCTCAGAAGGATTTACACCGGCGGAATTAATCGGAGTGAATCTAGCAGATGTAGATCAAACAGAAGTGCATGATCGCTTTCGATTAGGAGTTGTTATTTATTATCTATTATTTGGCGGGCCGCCGTTTCGGGGATTGTGGCAAGGAGGAGGGGATTCCCTGGAACAGTCGGAACTAATTCGACGGGGACTATGGCCTTTTTCTGGGGATCAATTGCTTGTACCTAGTGATACGACAATCCCATTAAATATTTTACATCCCGACTTACACGCCTTATTTTTGCGCTGTTTTAATGAGGGACATAAATTCCCCCACAGACGACCGACGGCTAAGGAATGGCGTGGTACTTTGGAAGCTGCACTAAAAGAGGTTATACGCTGTGGCAAAATTGATAATCATTACTACAACCGCAGTTACGGAAAGTGTTATTGGTGTGAGCGATTTAGTGATTTAAATCTTGATATTTTTCCGGGGAACAGTATCGCTACTGTGACATCTACACCGTCACCTAAAGTATCGCCCAGATCGCCCTCTTCGCCACCACCTCGTCCAGTTTCGCCACCACCTCCCCCAGTATCGATTAAATCATCTCCTTCACCTATACCTCCTCAAAGATGGTCGCGTCGTAAAGTCTTAATAAATTTGGGGTTAGTTACAGTAGGGACAGTCGCTAGTAATATTTTCGCTCAGTTGTTTCGTCAGAATCCTACTCCTCCTCCTTCTCCAAGTCCTGTATCTGTCAGGTTTACAAAGCCAACCCCATTTACAGAAAACCTACCCAACGGAGTAACACTGGAGATGGTAGGCTTACCAGCAGGTAAATTTCTCATGGGGTCTCCTGATAGTGCTATCTATGCTTCGGATGAGGAAAAGCCTCAACACCAAGTTCAAGTAAACAGTTTTGCGATCGGGAAATATCCAGTGACTCAGGCACAATATGAAGCGGTAATGGGAAAAAATCCCTCTTGGTTTAAAAATAATCCGCAAAATCCGGTAGAAAAGGTTAGTTGGGATGACGCTCAAGCCTTTTGTCAGAAATTGAGTCAAATAACAGGGAAAACCTATCGCCTACCGACAGAAGCGGAATGGGAATATGCCTGTCGTGCGGGGACAACCACTCGCTATTATTTCGGTGATGATGCTAGTCAGTTAGGAGATTACGCTTGGTATGACGGAAATTCTCAGAATACAACTCATCCTGTGGGCCAGAAAAAGCCCAATGCTTGGGGACTGTATGACATGAGTGGCAATGTTTGGGAGTGGTGCGAGGACAATTGGCATGATAACTATATCGGAGCGCCAAAGGATGGCAGTGCTTGGCTAAAAAATGGTAATGATAATCGTTCTCCATTGCGGGGCGGTTCTTGGTCCGACGATCCAAATCTCTGCCGTTCCGCTTTCCGCTACCTCAGCCTCCGCCGCGGCCACTACAACCACGGCAACGGTTTTCGGGTGGTGTGCGGTGCTGGGAGGACTCTGTAACCCTTATTCCCTTTTTACCCTTTTTACCCTTTTTTACTTTTTCTCTTTTTCTCTTTTTCCCGCCGCTAGGCGGGTCGATTTTTTTTGAGATATTCTAGGGTGCGTCCCAGGCAGCTTTTGCCTTGTTGAAAGCAGCCCGTAGTTGGGTTGACGACTGTTACCCAACACCCTCGGAACCAAGATTAAATAGGGTTTGCTGAAAAAGTACGGGCGAAGCATTCGGGCAATAACCTATCGGTGAAACCGTAGATTTTTTATCCGAATGCTTCGCCCCTACAGGACGCGGGCCGATGAAGACGCAAGGTTTTGAAGCACGATTCTCTCAAAA
>NZ_JADBTF010000158.1:0-17510 GCF_020246295.1 Microcystis sp. M090S1
CGATTTTACGGTACATTAGCACTAAGGAGAGAAGATGCAGGGGTTTTGAGCGATTCTAGCAGATTTAAGTGCATTTGGGAAGCTCTCAATCAAGCTAAAAGCCCTTTCCTGTAAGGTTTTTAGCTTTATTCAGCAGACCCCACATAGGTTTGTCGATTGACCTTCATCGCTGGATTTCTTTCCTTCCCACTCTGGTTGATGCTTTTTACTACTCCCCTTCTTCTTAGTTGTAAAATATCTACATCTATCAGCCACTTATCTATAGTTTTGTAACGGCAATTTTTGCTAAAAATCAATAAGTGTAAACTTTAATCACAAGGTCGATCGAGTCCTGACAAACGTGTTATCTTAAAAACATAAGGCACAAAGGAAGCGACTCAACTTCCTTCCAGGCAAAAAGACCTAGAGCCTGTGCCACCTGCTCTAGCTCAACGCAACAGCTAAATCGGACGCAGATTCTCAAAGTTTGTAAAGTAAAGTATGGTTTCGCCTCTGTTGCTCGATATAGGACAGATGGAGTGAGCCGTAATCAGCACCTGAGTCGGTAAACTGAGAAATCTTGATAGTTGACAGATAGACTGTTGTGGGTTCTGTAAACCTCTATTGTATTGAGTCCGTCAATTTTTTAGGAGTCCATATCGTTTGTACAAGATGAAGCCCGCCTCCCTAGGCGGGCCTATTGTGTTTTTAGAAAACCGCCACGAGATATTCCTGTAATTGCAATTGATAACCTGCCTGTAGCTGACAGGGATAATCAAGGGAAAACTCAGGTAAAGCTAATAGAGAACTTTTTTGACAACTAACTAACGCCACATCGAAGCGACAGCTTAAATCAGACCATTGGGGATAAAAGGCGAGAAATATCTGGGCAGCTTGGTAAATTTTCCCTTGTTTACGGTCATTGATCGCTAATTTGCCCCCTAAATCCCAATTGCCAGCACTGCGGGTTTTAACCTCGACGAAAGCGAGAGTCGCCTGAGATTTAGACAAGACGATTAAATCGATTTCACCGCCAGCACTACGCCAACGACGCTGGAGGATATGCCATTGCTGTAATTGCAACCAATCCGCCACCAAATTTTCGCCCAATTCCCCCACGGTTGTCATATTCAGTGATCAGTGATCAGTTATCAGTGGTCAGTTATCAGTGGTCAGGGAACAGGGAACAGGGAACAGGGAACAACGCCGATTTATTGTCCTGTCTTCTGACTCCGAACTCCTGACTACTGGCTACTGTCTCCTGTCTCCTAACCAAGCAGGACAATTTTCGATTTCCACAAGAGGTTTATTACAAAAGTCCTTCTAGACGACGACGGATGCTGTCTAACTCCGCATCGGGAATCTCGGAAAACTCCTCCTCGGCGGGGGGGACTTCCTCTTTTTGCCAATCCAACTCCTCGGCATTGCTTTCGGGGGGAATTACCAACATACCCGCTTCAATCATTTCCGCTTGATAGCCGGCGCCGCGACAAAATTCTGCCACTTCCTCCGAATCAATTTTCTCTACCGTGGGAGTCGGAAAATCCTGTGCCTCTAACAGCAGAGCATAACGGGTGGCATCATCTTCCGATTCAAACATCAACACCTTATTGATAGCTCCCATTTGAATGGTGTGGATACCTTCGTTTTCTGTGCCTGCGTTAAAAAGTAGTACAAATACACGCATAATTACTATTAGCGATCGATAAGCGGTGGTCGTCTATACTCATTTTACCCCCCTTCTCGATCGCTAATCCTCAGCAATTTTAGTTTCTAGTCAACCACTTTTGACCGTTAAGCCGTTGCCTGGTGTAAAACAACAGTAAATCAAGACTAACTTTCCTTTCATCGATCATAAATGATTCAAGGGTACTAGGTTGAGCGCCGCCCTCAGCTTGAGAAAAAGCTTTTTTGCCATTGATGTCTTCTTCTAAAAAATAAATGCTAAATTGACGCATTCCCTCGAGCCAATTGCCAGTTAACTGCCAACAGGGAGAGCTAGAAAAGCCCTGCACGGGAATTTTATCCTGTTTAAAGGACAGCTTTATATCACTTATACCGAGCTTTTGCAAGGCTGCCGCCAGTGCGGGCTGAAAATGCTGCTCAATAAATTCAGCGAAGGGTTTTTCCTCGACGGTTGGCTCCTTGGGTTTTTTAGCAGCCGCAGGTTGAGCCGGTTTTGCTGCTTCTGCTGCCGGAGTTGCGGGGGTGGTGGTTTCTTCTGCCATAGCAATTAATCAGGAATGGGTAGGTAGCTACAATTATATTTTCTCCCGGGTTATCAGCTATCAGTTTTTTTAGCTATCAGCTTTTATTTACCCGATTAATTAGCGATTTTTTTAGTGACGGCGTTTCTCATAAAGATGAAGTATAACCGGACAGGGCATCGTCTCGGAGTCTCCCCAAAACAAAAACCTCCTACCAGCGACCGGCGGTTTGATGAGCTTATTTTACCGTGAATGACTATGTTTGACTATATTTTTATTTAAACTTGACAATGCTTCGGCAGATTTGCTCCAATCTTAAGCTTTTAAGCCTTGATTAATTCGAGTAATTGTGCTTCGGTTAGCTGAGTAATGCCCAATTCTAGGGCTTTTTCTAGCTTAGAACCCGCCGCTTCTCCTAGCACTAAATAATCGGTTTTTTTGCTGACAGAACCCGTCACTTTCCCCCCAGCTTTTTCGATTAATTCTTTGGCCTCCTCCCGTTTGAGAGTTGGTAAAGTGCCAGTAATCACAAAGGTTTTCCCTGCTAAGGTGGCTTTAGTGGTGGTGGTTTTTGCTGCTGCGGCAAATTGTAAACCCGCTGCCTGTAATTTAGCGACTAAATCCCGATTAGCCTCGATTCTAAACCAATCATAGACCGATTGAGCGATTTCTTCACCGATACCATAGACAGAGGCTAAATTAGTCACGCTGGCGTTAGCTAACTCCTCCACAGTCCGAAAACTTTCGGCGAGAATTTTGGCGTTAACGCTGCCCACATAGCGAATTCCTAGCCCATAAAGTACCCTCGACCAGCTTTGATTTTTGCTCTGAGCCATAGCTGTAATCAAATTTAAGGCTGATTTCTCGCCCATTCGGTCTAATTTGGCAATTTCCGTTTTTTCGAGGCTGTAGAGGTCAGAAATGGCGGTAACTAATCCCTGTTCAATCAGCAAAATCACCACTTTTTCCCCTAATCCCCGGATATCGAGGGCATCGCGACTAGCCCAGTGTACTACACTTCCCCGCAAAATCGCCGGACAGGAACTATTAACACAGCGCGTCACCGCTTCCCCCACCAGACGAACTAGGGGAGATTGACATTCAGGGCAATTAGTGGGCATCTGGAAGGGTAAAGTCTGGTTAGGACGCAATTCGGGCAGGATTCTCACCACTTCTGGGATAATTTCCCCCGCTTTGCGGATAATTACCGTGTCACCGATGCGGATATCTAATTCGGCCACTCGATCGCTATTATGTAAAGTAGCCCTTTGTACGGTGGTTCCTGCTACCTGTACCGGTTCCATCACCGCCATGGGTGTAACCGCGCCAGTGCGTCCCACATTGACGATAATATCTTTAACTACCGTGGGGACTTCTTCGGCAGGATATTTTAAAGCGATAGCCCACCGGGGGAATTTTTGGGTGAATCCTAACCGATTTTGTCGCTGTAAATCGTTGATTTTGACTACGACACCATCGGTCATGTAGGCTAATTGATGACGTTTTTCTTGCCAATCTTGATAGTATTGCGCCACTTCTTGCAGGGATGGACAGAGTTGACGGTGGGGATTAACCAGAAATCCCATGGTTTCTAATCTATCTAAGGATTGCCATTGAGTAGTGATATTGTTATCGTCTAAATGCAGGGTATAGGCAAAAAATTGTAAGCGTCTTTTATCAACTATTTTCGGATCTAATTGTCGTAGGGTTCCCGCTGCCGCATTGCGGGGATTAGCAAAGAGAGATTCCCTTTTTTCTTCTCTTTCTTGATTGATTTTATCGAAGGTATCGACGGGTAAAAAAGCTTCGCCGCGCACTTCCACAATTGCTGGGGGATTATCTATATTTAAGCGTAAAGGAATAGAGCGAATTGTCCGCACATTGGGGGTAATATCTTCGCCAGTGACTCCATCCCCTCTAGTAACACCTCTGACTAAAAAGCCGTTTTTGTAGGTTAAAGCTAACGCGGAACCATCAATTTTTAATTCACACACATATTCCGTGTCTTGGCTTTCATTTACATATCTTTGCCAACGGCTGCCCCATTTATTTAATTCTTCGAGGTTAAAGGCATTTTCGAGACTATACAGGGGAATATTATGAGGGACAGAAACGAATTGACTAGAGATTTTATCCCCGACTCTTTGGGTGGGACTATCGGGGGTGATTAATTGGGGATAACGCTTTTCTATGTCTTCTAATTCCCGATAAAGTTGATCATAAACGCTATCGGGTATAAAAGGATCATCAAGAACATAATAAGCATAACTGGCTCTTTGTAGTTCTGTTTTTAGTTGTTGGCAACGTTGTTGGATTTCTAAGGGGATAGTCATAATCGTTAATAATGCTACTGTGCAAAGACCATTTGAGGAGTTAATTGTAAATCGGGAAATGTTACCGATATTATTCTATCTTCGTTGTGAAATTCTGCCAGTTCATAAAATCCCGAAATCAGGGTTAAAACCGATATTTTTACAGCAATAGGATCGATAATCCAGTATTCAGGAATGCCTCTCACTGCGTATTCTGAACGCTTATAACGGTAGTCATCATCGGCATTACCGGGGCTAACAATTTCTATAACTAAGAGGGGAGGAAATTCAATCACTGCTGTGGTCATATTTCTAATCTCTTGACATTGTTCAGCAGTTAAAATCATTAAATCTGGAATTCTCGATTTAGCTTTATCGGTGCGAATTCCCACCGTAGCGGGCATAACTTTCCAAGTTAGATTTAATCTTTTAATTTCTGCCATTAAATAATCATAAATAAAGGCAAGAATTAGAGCATGAAAGCCACTAGCAGGAGGCATAGAAATTAATTCTCCGTTAAATAATTCGTACTTATTATCTGTGGAGTCCTGATAATTTAAATATTCTGTAAAGGTATATTTTTTTGGTTTGGTAGCAATCATGATAACCTCCAGCCAAGATTTTAGTATTCAAAGACCATTTGAGGAGTTAATTTTAAATCGGGAAATGTTACCGATATTATTCTATCTTCGTTGTTAAATTCTGCCAGTTCATAAAATCCAGAAATCAGGGTTAAAACTGATATTTTTAGAGCCATAGGATCGATAATCCAGTATTCAGGAATGCCTCTCACTGCGTATTCTGAACGTTTATAACGGTAGTCATCATCGGCATTACCGGGGCTAACAATTTCTACAACTAAGAGGGGAGAAAATTCAATCACTGCTGTGGTCATATTTCTAATCTCTTGACATTGTTCAGCAGTTAAAATCATTAAATCTGGAATTCTCGATTTAGCTTTATCGGTGCGAATTCCCACCGTAGCGGGCATAACTTGCCAGTCTAATTGTAGCCTCTCTATTTCCCTTTCTAACACCTTAAATATATATCTAAGTATCAAAGCATGAAAGCCACTAGCGGGCGGCATAGAAATTAATTCTCCGTTAAATAATTCGTATTTATTATCCGTGCAGTCTCGATAATTTAAATATTCCGCAAAGGTATATAATTTTTCTTTGGTGACAACCATAATAATCTCTAGAAAAAACTTAATTGAATCTCCTTAAGGGGGGTAGGGTTGATTCATGAATCAACCCTACCATGAATCAACCCTACTATGAATCAACCCTAGGGTTAGGGGGAATCTGACAATTTTTAACACCTAGCTTTTTACTTAAGATTCGATATCCTCAACTTTTTTGGGAACCGTTGCAGTTAAAACCTCATTTCCTGTGGCAGTAACTAACACATCATCTTCGATACGGATACCGATACCCCGCCATTTTTCCGGCACTTCCGGCTGTCCTTCAGCCGGTTTAATATCGGGGGAGATATAAATCCCCGGTTCCACGGTTAAAACATGACCAGGCTGCAAAGTTTGCCAAGTTTCTTCGTTAACTTTATAACCTCCTGCATCATGGACATCTAATCCTAACCAATGACCGGTTCTGTGCATATAAAAAGGCTTATATTTTTCCTCTTTAATTATCTCATCAATGGGGCCGACCAATAGCCCTAAATCCACTAATCCCTCCACAATTGTCCTCACGGCTGTGTCATGAAAAAGATTATAAGGATTACCGGTTTTTACCACTTCAATCGCCTTTAATTGAGCTTCCAGAACAATTTCATAGATAATTTTTTGTTCGGGGGTAAATTTACCATTAACGGGAAAAGTGCGGGTAATATCACCGTTATAGTAATTGTAGGCACAACCGGCATCAATTAATAAAAGCTCATTTTCTTGTACTTGGCGATTATTGTTGATATAGTGCAGAATACAGGCATTAGCACCACTAGCGACAATAGAAGGATAAGCAGGACCCATACCCCCTTCTAGGCGAAAAGTATGCTCAATTTCCGCTTGAATTTGATACTCGTAGTGACCAACTTTGGTGAATTCTCTGGCCCGATTATGTGCCTGGGCCGAAATAGCGGTTGCTTTGCGAATATTGTCCAATTCGGCCTCGGTTTTCAGTAAGCGCAAAGGATGGAGAATAAAATTAGTATCCTCTAAAGCAGTCGGTCCGGTGCCGCGACGGGGAAAAGTGGCGATTAATTTTTGCCAGTGATTAAGAACGTTTGTATTAAAAGTTTTGTCCCGTCCGAGATGATAATAAATTCGTTCGGCTTTTTCGAGATATTGGGGTAATTTTTCCTCCAATTCTTGGATAGAATAGGCCTCATCAGCACCAAAAATCTCCTTTGCTCCTTCCACACCGTGGAGATAGCCGGTCCAAGTTTCTTTTTCTGGGTCTTTTGGCTGCACGAACAGGATAAACTGATGTTCGGGGTGATGGGGTGCTAAAATCGCCACCGCATCGGGTTCATTAAATCCTGTCAGGTAAAAAAAGTCACTATCCTGACGATAGGTGTATTCTACGTCATTGTGCATGACCGCCATGGGCGCACTGCGAAAAATTGCGGTTCCATGGCCGATTTTTTCCATTACCTGCTGACGACGCTGCTGAAACTCTCTGCGATCGATGCCCATAGATATTCCTAAAAATGTCACAATAAGTCTTAGAGTCTATTATCGCTAATCTTTTTAGTTTATGACCCCTGAAGAACCAGATTTTTCCCAAGATATCATCGAAAGGCGCGAGTTTACCCTAGCAGATTTTATCGCTCAAGAGGGGGCGGATTTCCTCAAAGGGGAATCTCCTGTCCCCAAATTAGTGCAGGTAAGGACTGAAATTAAACAGTTTATTGCCGCTAATTTAGGGGATTCTTCGGGAGCTTTGCAGATAATTTTACAGCTTATCGTTGATGAAGAATTAACAAAAGTCAGTCAAAATTTAGATAATCCCGTTCAAGCTTTACAGTTAATCCTAGAAGAAATTTTAGACAATCAAGAATTACTCTATGAATTAGTACACCGAGTCGATGTGAAATGGGGACAATTATACGGGGAACGTCCCTATTTTCAAAAACCCAATCAGAAACCTCACCCTGAAGACGAATACACTCACAATTCCGTTAGAGATAAGTTAGTCAGTTTATTAGCCAGATTAGAACCGAATAAGTAGTAGAGCCTGTAGCAGCTATGAGGAGACTCCGAGACGATGCCCTATCAAGACATACCTTATCTTTAGGAAAAACTCTGTATTTTAATTATTTCTTAATAAACAGAGACTAACAGGACTGACGGGGAGAATCTATCCCTAGACAGAACGCCGGGGCGGTCACGGGTGAAAATAGTTGTAAGATGAAAAAATTCTCCGATAACTGTTGCTCTATCCCCCGCGTGCCTATCTATTCCTACTATACCGCCGATGTTTTTAGCGATCGCATTTTTGGCGGTAATCCCCTGGCGGTTTTTCCGGAAGCGTCTGGATTAAACCCCACCCAGATGCAAAAAATCGCCGCCGAATTTAACTTCTCGGAGACAGTCTTCGTTTTTCCGCCAGAAACACCCCAAGGCACTAAAAAAGTCCTGATTTTTACCCCCAGTACCGAATTACCCTTTGCTGGTCATCCTACCGTCGGCACGGCCTATATTTTAGCCCTAATCGCTGCTATTCCCCCCCACCAAGAAACCACGATTTATCTGGAGGAAGGAGTCGGTTTAGTACCGGTAAAAATTAGCATGGAGGGGGAAAAACCGGTCTATAGTGAGTTAAAAGTGGCACAATTGCCAGAATTAGTGACGGATACTTATGCTCTCGATGATTTAGCGGCGATTCTTTCCCTCAGCGTTGCCGATTTCTTACCCGGTTATCCCCCCCGCGCCTTTTCCTGTGGCCTTGCTTTTTTATTCATCCCCGTTAGAAACCGAGATGTTTTAGGGAAAATAAAACTAAATCTAAGTCTCTGGTCATCATTATTGGGACAATCCCCCGCTAATTCCCTTTTTGTCTGCTGTTTTGACCCAGAATCACCCCAATATCGTATTTATGGCCGAATGTTTGCCCCCGGTTTGGGAGTTATGGAAGATCCCGCCACCGGTTCGGCTGTGGCCGCTTTAGCGGGCTACCTAGGGGGGTTAGAATCTTCTAGGGAAGGGATGAATCAATGGACGATAATTCAAGGGGTGGAAATGGGCAGACCCAGCAGTTTACAATTAAAGTTTCAGAAAAACAACCGTGAAATTACGGAAGTTTCTGTGGGTGGTGCATCAGTTCTAGTCTGCCAAGGCAAGATGATAATTCCCGATGGGGAAACAAAAAGCGATATAAAAAGGTCATTGTGAGAGCGGTCGCCGAAGTTAGTAAAAAGGAAATGAACAATCTTAAAACATTAAGCATTGCAAGGATCAATCTCCGTTTTGTGGGATGGATGAGAATAAATTTGACAGGGTATATCGAAAAATATAAAATTTCTAGAGGGATAACCAAGAACGAGTTTATACCTTTTTTTTCTGAGAAAACCTGTCAGAGTCAATGGAATGTCTATAGTTAAAGTCTATTATAATTAATCATTATGCTCACCTCTTATCAGGAACTACAAAAAGAACTTAGTTTGTCGTTACAAGACTTAAATAGTTTTGCCGAAAAATTCCAAGAAAGTTATAATGTTATCGTCTCACCCAACGAGGTTAACGAGCGGCACGGGGTGGGCGTTCTTTTAAAGAGAATTTTCCCTGATACCAGTGGGATAGTCTCCTTACGAACCACTAATCTCTACGGAGGGGAGCAAGATTTTGGCGTTCAGAATTTTTGTCTAGATGTGCGCGGTTGTTCCTACGGGGAAATTTTAGTAAAAATCCAAAATTTATTTGTTTATTTAAAACCGAAAAGAGTCTTAGTAATTCCCTACTTTGTCGAAGATTTTTATGTAGCCACAGCGATTAAATCTCTCTTTCAAGTACCCGTTTGTACCTACCTGATGGATGATCAGAATGTCTATGTTGATGGCGTTGACGATGAAGCCGTTCAGAAATTACTCGATAGCAGCGATCTAATTTTAGGCATTTCTAAGCCCCTTTGTCAAGCCTATAGCAAAAAATACGAAAGGAAAATTTGGTTTGTACCGCCCCTAGTGGAAAGTTATTTAATGCCTCCAGAAATTACCGCACCCGATTCTATGGCAAGAGGGATTTTGATCGGTAATATCTGGTCTCAGACTTGGTTAGAAAATCTCAGGCAATTATGTCGAGAATCCCAGATCAAATTAGATTGGTATGGCAATCCTAATCGTCAATGGTTGCAATTCCAAGAAGCAGAGTTAGAACAAGATGGTATCTTTTTTAAAGGTTACTGCAGCCAAGATGCTCTCATCTACTACTTACGTCAAGCCCCTTTTGCAATCGTTCCCACCGCCAGTTCTGAAAACGAACAAGAGCGGCCCGAATTCGCCTGTTTGAGTTTGCCTTCCCGCATTCCCTTTATTACCGCCGTTGCTAATACTCCGATCATTATTGTTGGCCGTGAAGATAGTGCCGCCGCTCAGTTCGTCAAAGAATTCGACCTAGGAACTGTCTGTGATTATAAAGCTCAAAGCTTATTAGCAGAAATAGAGAAACTGCAAATAGAAAGCAATCAACTGCGGTTCCGTTATTCCAGTCAAAAATTAGCCAAAAGCTTAAAAGCCGATAATTTTGATGATTGGCTCTGGAGATCCTTAGAACAAGGAAAACCCATCGATAATCGCTTTGAACAATTCGAGAAAAATAGCCTTAAGTGTAGTGTGATCGTTACCGCTAGTGAAGTCAATCAAAGTCACGGGACAGGAGCCTTGGTCAGAAGAATCTTTCCCGATGATAGCGAGATTATTTCCATCCGTTCCGATAATCACTATGGTGGTGAACAACAATTCGGGGTCTTAAGCTTCCACCTTGACCATAAGAAAATGTCGCGACCAGCGATATTTCAATCAATTCTACAAACTCTCGGACACCATCAAGTCCAAAAAGTTTTTTGTGTCCCTTATTACGCCAGCGATATTCTGACAGCGATCGCTATTAAGGAATTATTTAACGTTCCCCTTGCCACCTACATCATGGACGATCAGAATATCTGCGTTCAGGAGATTCCCGATGCTTTAATGAAAGAGTTTTTAAGCAAATGTTCCGTTCGTTTTGCCACCCATCCCGAACTCCGCGACGCTTACGAGAATAAGTACGGCTACAAATTTTGGCTCCTACCGGCGATCGTTCCCCACCGTCTCATTAATAGTGAAGTTGCCGAAGTTTCTCCCCAACGCTGTCAAGAAAAATGGGGAGCTTTATTAGGGAGCATTTGGAGTCGCCAATGGTTCCAATCTCTGTTAGAGAGTATTCAAGGGGCAGGGATTAAACTAGATTGGTATGGCAATTCTAACTATTATTGGCTCAAAGAATCTGCCGCAGAATTAGAAAAATGGGGACTTTATAGCCAAGGACTTTATCCCGAAGAACAACTAGGACAACAACTACAAGCATATCCCTTTGTTATTGTTCCCACCGGAACCATGGACGAAAGAGATGATCGGACACAATTGTCTCGCCTTAGTTTACCCGGCCGGATTATTTTTAACCTCGCCACCGCGAACACCCCAGTAATTCTTTTAGGCAGTAATAAAACCTCGGCGGCTAACTTTATTAATCGCTTTCAAATCGGTGTGGTTTGTGATTATACACCTGAAAGTTTGGCCGCAGCCGTGGACTACGTTCTTCAACCAGAAAATCAGCAAAGAATGCGAGAAAATGCCGTTAAAGTAGCAGCCAAATTCTCCGATAAAGGGATCGATCAATGGGTGTGGCAGTCCCTAGAAAAGGAACAAGCGGCCGATGACAGATTTGAAGCGATTTTACCTCGATCGCCGATCGATTTAGTTCACTTTATTGAACCCCCCGTTCCCGCAATTATTTATAAAGATTATGCTCAAGTCTATCAAGTGATGCGACGTTTACGAGGGCAAAAATATCAGCCAGATTTTGTGGTTGATGTGGGAGCTTCCCACGGTATTTGGTCTCATACCGCTAGTCAATTATTCCCTGAAGCTCGCTTTATCCTCATCGATCCGCTAATCTCAAAATACGAGCAATCGGCCAGAAATTACTATATCTGTAATATTCCTAAAGCGGAATTACTAGAAATTGCCATCTCTAATCAAGCTGGTCAGTTAAGTTTTCAGGTTTCCCCCGATTTATACGGAAGTTCCTTGCTCACTCCCGCCGATTTTAGAAACTATGAAACGATTACAGTGGCGGTAAAAACCCTCGATCAGGTGGCGACAGATCAGCAAATTTCTGGCAGAGGAATATTAAAATTAGACGTGCAATGTGCCGAGCATATCGTTTTAGAAGGAGCCAAAGAATTTATCGCTCAGGTGGATTTAGTCGTTGCTGAACTCTCCTTTATTCGCTATGATCAGAACGCTCTCGTCTTCAATGAAATGCTTAATCTTTTGGATCAGCTTGGTTTCCGTTATTATGACGAAACCGGCGAATGGAGATCTCCCATTGATGGCACACTTCTCCAAAAGGAAGTGGTTTTTATTCGTCAGGATTTGTTAGTTCCCGAAACTAGCCGCAAAATTGAAAATTCTCCCAGTCAAGCTTAAGACAATTTACCTAATCACTAGCCAAAATGATCAAGAAATTATTAGCCAAAAATAAGATAGTTCAGCGAGTTAAAGCGGTCAAAGATTTATTTCTAGAAAAACTTGATTCACTCAGTCATGTCCAACTGGAACAAATCCAAAAACTGGAGAAACTTAATCAGCTTGATCCCTTAGATTTTAAGGTTGAGCAACTCAATAACTCCACGGAGCAAATCCGACAAGAAAATGCAGAAACCAAGCGAAAGGCTGATTTATCACTGGAAAATCAAGCCTTTTTGCTCAAGTTTTCCGTTGATCTCGTCCAAGGCATTCAACAATTTAACCAAGATTCCCAGCAACAACAGCAAGCTATTTATCAGGCGATCAAAAGAATTTATCAAGATTCTCAACAACAACAGCAAGCTATTTATCAGGCGATCGAAAGAATTTATCAAGATTCTCAACAACAACAGCAAGCTATTTATCAAACTTTTCAAGCATTTCAAGAGGAAACACGAGAACGTTTTCAACTTAATCAACAAGTGCTAAGTAAAGTTTATGAATATCTTCATAATTATAAATTTAAGGTTGTCACTAATCAATCAAATTTTCAAGGGATTGAAGTTGAATTGATGTGTTATTTATACTCCTATCTTCCCTATCCTTCTGCCTTAGATATTGGAGCCAATCAGGGGGATGTAACAGAACGACTATTGCAAACAGGCTATGAAGTTTATGCCTTTGAACCGTTTTTACCCGTTGTGGAAAAATTAAAAAATCGTCTATCTAATTTCTCTAATCTTCAGGTTTTTCCTTTAGCATTAGGAGCGATAAATGAGGAGAGAGAGCTTCACCTAGTCGGGGATCAAAATCTAGTTAATGACCCCAATAGTCAACCCCTTTATCCTGACGCTGACTATACTCTACTGAGCAGTATTAACATCCATTCGTTACCAGAAGGAATGGTCTTTACAGAAACAGTCCCTATTACGGTGACAACTCTGGAAACCTTACATCAGCAACAGCAGGTTCCCTCGGAAGTTGGTTTGGTAAAAATTGATACCGAAGGTTTTGACTTACAAGTTATTCAAGGGATGGGTGACTATCGTTACCCTGTGGTAGTTGCTGAGTTTTGGGATGAAAAGTTTCCTTTTGGTGAGTTTGGGGTGGACAACCGCTTACCGAGTCTTGTCGAAGCAATGAAATTACGCGGCTATCATTGGTTTATTGTAATTTATCGAGTATTTCCTAATAATGAGGTGAGTTTTTATTGTAATCACTTAATCTCCGTTGGTAGTTCATGGGGAAATGTTTTCTTTTTTCAAGAACATTCTGTTTTTAGTGAAGCACTTAAATGGTGTTCTTGTGTCATGCCCGCAACTTACTTCTCTAATGCCTATTAACCGACTCTTTATACAGTCAATTTTGTATTTTCTCTTGAGTTATCTATTGTTTTGTGAACAAAATGTACTTGCCGATCCCCCAAGATGGAGTCTTGTTTTTATGAAGTATGCTAATAATACTTGCGATCAAATCCTTTTTGTTATTCCCGTATTTAATGATTGGGAGTCTCTGTCAGTACTATTGTCGGACTTGGATTGTGCTCTTAAACAAAATCAAAAGGTTGGACAAATTCTTGCCGTTGACGATTCATCTAATAACGAATATGGTAATCTGCCTCTCAGAAGTCTGTCTGCAATAGAAAGTGTTTTTGTTCTACACCTAAAGCGTAATCTGGGGCATCAGCGAGCAATCACCATTGGCTTAGCTTATGTTCAAGAAAATTTTCAAACAGATATAGTAGTCGTGATGGATGGAGACGGGGAAGATAGCCCAAATGAAGCGATGAGACTTATTGACTGTTGCCAAACTGAAAACCTCAATAGCGTCATTTTTGCTCGTCGTAGTCAGCGTTCTGAACCTTGGCAGTTTCAACTATTTTACAAAACTTATCGTGGTATATACTGGATGTTAACCGGTTTCAATATTCAGGTAGGGAACTTCAGTGTCATCCCATTTCGACTACTACCTAGATTGACAGTAGTTTCAGAAATCTGGAACCATTATGCGGCTGGCATTTTGAAAGCAAAAATACCATGCAAGGATATTCCCACTCGTCGTGCAAAACGCTATTGTGGAAAATCAAAAATGAACTTTACCTCCCTGGTTACCCATGGCTTGAGTGCTATATCTGTATATGGCGAGAAAGTAGGAGTTAGGCTTCTTCTTGCTTCCATTGCGCTAATGCTAGTTGCGATCACATTAGTCCTTGTTGTGATAGCTATTCGTTTAATGACCAACTGGGCAATACCAGGATGGGCTTCTTTTCTCCTGATTGTGCTTTTTTCTGTTATACTCCAGATGTTTACTATATCCCTAGCATTTATCTTCCTTATACTTAACGGTAGAGATAACACTAACTTCTTGCCCATAAGAGACTATCACTGTTTTGTACTGTCAACAAGTTCCTTGTATACAAAAAATGAATAACTACAAGTACATTGGTTCTGAATTAAATCTTTTTGGACTAGCTAAGAACTGGAAAAAATACTGCTATGTCGTGATTAACAAGTATCTTGGCGAGGACGTACTCGAGGTCGGTGCCGGTATTGGTAGTGCGACAAAATCGTTGTGTTGTTCTAGTCATAGGCGTTGGTTGTGTCTTGAACCCGATAACTCCCTGGTCGAAACTCTGGAAAGCAGGACCGATCTGCCAGTTTGTTGTGAAATCCAACAAGGCACCCTATCGAACTTATCAGAAAAGGAGCAATTTAATACAATAATTTACATTGATGTTTTAGAACATATCGAAGACGACCATGGAGAAATCAAACTGGCTGTTAAACATTTGCAACCAGGTGGCTTTTTAATCGTTCTATCTCCAGCCCACCAATGGCTCTTTTCTGAGTTTGATCTGGCTATTGGTCACTACCGGCGTTACAACAGAAATACCCTTAAAAAACTCACTACGAACGGTCTATTACCTATCCGATTTCTCTATCTAGATTCGGTGGGACTGTTGGCATCTTTAAGTAACAGATTTCTTCAACAAAAAACGCCCACTCTTCAACAAATAAAACTATGGGATCGATTAATGGTACCCATCTCAGTAATACTTGATCCTGTGTTGAGGTACAATTTGGGGAAGTCAATTGTAGGAATCTGGCAAAAAGAATATTCACTAGAGTGCAAAAAGCATTGAAATTGCTCAAGCAAGCGAACCAATTTTCTTGTTGCAGAATTTATTTGATAAACGAATCATCCCTTATGAAAACTAAATCAAACTCTCAAAAAAGAAAAGTTACTTTTGATTTAAATCTTTCTAATATTGTATTAACCATATTAGTCGTTGCCTGTGTTGTTTTACATTCCTCCATGGGAAGACCCATTTGGATAGATGAATTTTTGCATTTTGCTCTAGGAAGTTATGAAAACACAACAAACGCATGGAATGTCATCCAGAAGTCAATTCTTGGGATAAACCATGGGCAGACTGGAATTTATATGTTATTGGATTATTGGTTACTGAAATTAGGGGGAGCTAGTGCTTTTTGGTTAAGGTTACCTAGTATTTTGTCTGGAATAATACTTTATCTTGCTGCAATTGCGCTTTTTCGGATATGGAAAATGCCTCTCGTTTGGCAAATTATGGGAGTTCTAGCAATTTTTGGACAGAATCAAACAATGTATTATCTTGGTGAAGCTCGTCCCTATATGCCTCTAGTAGCAGCTACTGTTTGTACCTTCACATATTACTCTTTGCCCGATCAAAAAAGAGAAAGCCTAATTGGTTTTAGCTTTGGTATTTTTTCTGTTCTTATAGGGATATTATTCCATCCTTATTTTATTTTTTACTGGTTTGCAATAGTTTTAATTACTTATTTACAACAAATTATTGAAATTAATAACAATTTTAAATTCTCCTTCGCTAATGCTTTGAAACATATAAATTTATGGATATTACTATTGGGAAATGTAGTGTTTTTTGTTCTGGGCCAATTAACTTGGATGAGAGGCAGACCAGATTTTCAATTTAACTTTGACCCATTCCAATGGGTTAAAAGGGAAGATCTAGTTAAGACCTTTTTTTCTTTCAGCCATTTCGAGTTTTTAGGAGAATATATCTGGATAGTTTTTGGGCTATCTATTCTGTCAGTAGTCCTAGTGCTTTTGCTTGCGACTAATAAGATAAGAGCTTTGCGCACGATAGTGACTCCATGTCTTGTATTAATTGCTTCAATGTTAATTTCTATATTCCTATCGTATGTTTCACTACTTAATCATTACTGGATTCTTCCGCGTCAGTGGGTAGCATCGTCAGCTCTCACTGCTATTAGTTTTGTATGGTTATTTTATTCTTTATCGTCACAAATATCTAAGATTAATTATCACTTAGGATTAGTGTGGATATTTTTCTTGTTGATACCAGTATTGTTACAGGCAAGACTAACCGCATACACTAACTTCGAGAAAATGAGAGAATTTTCTCAAGTTTCTCCGGATACCTCAGAAATCTCATTTATGACAACTGGCAAGGAATCATTGGTTGACTATTTTGAGTTTCCAGAGAGACTAAATACACAAAAAAATAGTAAAGATCTGGTTAACTTTTCTAATAAATATTGGGTTGCTCTTGCTAATGAAAATATTAGGCAAGGAGGAAAAGTATGGAAAGGCTTTAGGGGATTTTACACCCCCCCCACTGAAAAATTTATCAAGATGCCATTTATGAAAAAATAAGTTTTGACATTCCCACGATATGAAAAGAAAAATTGAAATTCCTTTTTTCTCAATCAAGTCTTCTCCTCTAATTATCTATGGACTTTTAGGCATTGTAGTTTGGATTGCCCATTTTCTGTTTTTTCAATCCTTTGGATTATACGAAGACGATTGGGCTTTTACAGGGAATGCGATGAATAACTCCCTGAGTCAAAACATCGAGGGGGTAATGATTCGGTAGTAGTGGCGTAGCTCTCTTGCTTACCTGGTATGAATTGTGTAAAATATTTATTAATAAAAATAATTGGAACCCAATCAGTCTTTAAACCTCTAGCTTGATCATGACTTTTCTGATAAATATCTTTTTCTGGCTCCTGTCTGGCTTACTCAAATATCAGTCTAGCACCGAACAAAGTCCCCCCTTCACCTCTATTCCCCTGTCCTAATTGTGGTTCTCACCATACTATCAAGAATGGTTCTATTCATAATGTAAAACCCAAACGTCAAGGTAAAGAATGTGGTCGTCAGTTTGTGATCAATCCCACTAATAAAACTGTCTCTGACGAAACCAAACAATTAATTGATAAACTCTTACTCGAACGAATTTCCTGACGAGGAATTGCTAGAGTAACAGGGGTAAGTTGGTCATGGTTACAAAACTATGTCAACA